>CAVCCE010000210.1:0-3420 GCA_963600555.1 Duodenibacillus sp. | reverse complement strand
GATATCTACTGATATTAGTAATGAATTAAAAGACAATAGATCTTCTTTGATCATTTATACAAATCATTTAAAAGATTCTAAAAAACATCAATTAGATAGTTATGAAAATCGTTTGTTAAATTCAATTCAGATCAATCTGAGTCGTTATCAGAATCAAACAAATAAAATGATTCAATTATTAGATGCATACTCTCCTTTAAAAGTTTTATCGAGAGGTTATAGTGTTACTTATAAAAATGATAAGGTGATTACAAGCGTTGATGATGTTCAAATTGAAGATAAGTTAACTATACGTTTATCTAATGGAACACTTGTAACGAAAGTTGAGGAAATAAAAGATGGAAAATAAAAAACAATCTTTTGAAGAATCTATGGATAGATTAGAAGAAATTGTAAATGATTTAGAATCTAATGAAAAGCCTTTAGACGAAACGATTGCTTTATTTGAAGAAGGTCTTAAATTAGTGAAAAGTTGTGATGAAAAATTAAAACAATTTGAATCTCAAGTTGATAATCTAATTAAAGAAAATGGTGATTCAAATGAGAATTGATTCTGTTTTAGAAAATGAAATAGATAAATTAATGGATTCTGATGTCAAAGATGCAATGTTGTATTCTTTGATGGCAGGTGGAAAAAGAATTCGACCTAATCTACTCTATACTGTTGTTAAAGGTTATGGCTTAGATGAAAAGGTGGCAGATGAATTTGCGTGTGCCTTAGAAATGATTCATTCTTATTCTTTGATTCATGATGATCTTCCAGCAATGGATGATGATGAGTTACGTAGAGGCATGCCTACTTGTCATAAGAAATTTGGTGAAGCCACAGCTATCTTAGCTGGAGATGGGTTACTTACATATGCATTTGCAGTTGCTTCAAGATCTAATCAAGACCCTAATAAAGTAGTTAAATGTATTCAAATTTTATCTGATATGGCCGGAAGTGATGGTATGGTTCTTGGACAGATATTAGATATAAACGAAAGTGAGAGTTCCGATTGGGAATATATCAAAAAAGTTCATCGTTATAAAACAGGTTGTCTTTTGAGTGCTCCACTCATGATAGGAGCTGTTTTAGCTGATTGTAATCAAGATACAATTGACAAATGGCATTCTATTGGAATCTCATTAGGATTAGCTTTTCAAATTCAAGATGATATTCTAGATGTAGAATTAACAAGTGAAGAATTTGGCAAAAGTAATTCTGATGAAAGAAACGAAAAAAAGACTAGTGTTACTTTATTAGGAAAAGAAGAAGCTTATTCTAAAATGAAAAAGCTCTATCAAGATGTAAAGAATGATATTAGCCAAATGAATGATTTTGATTCAAAAGAAATGATTGAATTAATAGAAAGAATTGAAAAACGTCGTAAATAGATGGAGGTTTTATATGGATTTAAATCAAATACAAAATCCTAAATTTCTAAAATCTATGAATATTGAAGAGTTAGAAAGTCTAAGTGATGATATTCGAAGATTTCTAATTCAAAATATTTCTAAAACTGGTGGACATCTTGCAAGTAATCTTGGTGTTGTAGAACTCACGATTGCTTTACATTATGTTTTTAATGCACCTGAAGATAAAATTTTTTTTGATGTAGGACATCAATGTTATACACACAAGATCTTAACTGGAAGAGCATCACAATTTCCATTATTGAGACAATATCATGGTTTAAGTGGATTTCAAAAGCGAAAAGAAAGTGAATATGATTGTTGGGAAGCAGGACATAGTTCTACTTCTTTAAGTGCTGCATTAGGAATGGCTATTGCAAGAGATTTGGATCATGACCATTATGAAGTCATTCCAGTAATTGGGGATGGTGCGATGAGCTCTGGTATGTCTATGGAAGCATTAAACGAAATTGGTTCTGAAAATAGAAATATGATTATCATATTCAATGATAATAACATGTCTATTTCTAGAAATGTTGGAGCTTTATCAAATGCTTTTTCTCATCTTAGATCTTCTAGTACATATCTTACTGTAAAGAAGAATATGAAAAAATCTTTACGCACTAGTGATTTTGGTGAACAGGTTTATATAGGTTTAAAAAGTATTAGGGATGCCTTAAAAAAACAAATTGTTAAAAAAGGAATCTTTGGTGAATTTAACTTAGATTATATTGGACCTGTTGATGGACATAATCTAAGAGATCTGATTCAAGTCTTAGAAGCAGTTAAAGGTCATTCGGGACCAATTATTGTTCATGTAATAACGCAAAAAGGAAAAGGGTATACTCCTTGTGAAAATGATAAAGAAGGTAGATGGCATGGTGTAGGGCCTTTTAATATTGAAAATGGTGAACCATTACACACGATACCAGCTGGTCAATCAGCATATTCTTTTTTTGCGAGTGAGAAAGTTAGAACTTTAGCTGAAACAAATAATGATATTGTTGCCTTAACACCTGCAATGATTCATGGTTCTTCTCTTTCAAAATTTTTTGCCGAATTTCCTGAAAGATCTTTTGATACAGGTATTGCTGAAGAACATGCGACTACTTTTGCGGCAGGATTAGCAGTACAAGGGAAAAGGCCATATCTTTGTATTTATTCATCATTTTTACAAAGAGCATATGATCAAATCATTCATGATATCGCAAGAATGGACCTTCCAGTTGTGATTGGTGTAGATCATGTTGGTTTGGTAGGCGGAGATGGTGAAACACATCATGGTATTTATGATTTAGGTTTATTGACAGGTATTCCTAATATGATCGTTGCTCAAGGAAAAGATTCTGAAGAACTTGAAAACCTTATTTATACTGCTTTTCATCAAGATCATCCTTTTGCCTTTAGATTTCCTAAAGGTACAGTAAAAAAAGCTCAACAGCATTCAGATAAATTTATTGATATTGGTTCATGGGAAGTATTAAATGATGATATTAGTAATAAAGTATGTGTTTTTACTTATGGTGAATCCGTTACTAAATTTTTAGATAAAGTAGTTATCAATGAATTACCTGTAACAATTGTGAATTGTAGATATATAAAACCAATGGATGAAAAAGTATTAAATGAAATAACAAGTCGTGATATGCATTTTATTTGTTATGAGTCAGATGCTTTAGAACATGGCTTAGGAAGCATGATCTTAGAGTGGTGCAATGATCATGAAAAACCAATATCTTTAAAACGATTTGGTATTCCTGATAATTATATTGAGCAAGGTTCAGAAAGATTGCTCAGAAAGGATTTAGGAATTGATATGAATACAGTTATGAAATGTATTCAATCATATCTAGAATAAATTATTTATGTTAAAACATCTTTATATTCAAAACTTTATTTTAATTGATGAAATCAATTTAGATTTTGAAGAGGGCTTTAGTGCATTTACAGGTGAAACTGGTGCTGGTAAATCAATATTAATTGATGCTATCAGTACACTTTCTATTTCACGTGCTTCATCTTCTC
>CAVCCE010000209.1:0-3423 GCA_963600555.1 Duodenibacillus sp. | reverse complement strand
AATCGTTCTTTCTAAATCATACATTGGAATTTTATGGCCAAATTGATTTGTTACCATAGTTTTACCTATGTCTAATAAATCTTTTTTAACAGTATAAACTTTATATCCTGAATTTGATAAAGCTGATGGATTATAGCCAGAATAAATTGTGATGTTATGAATGGATGGTTCTCTGTCAATTAAGCCATAGTAATATAAAGCATCATCATGAGAAATAATACCTTTTGGACAACGCAACGATAAAATAAAAGTTTTATCTTCTAATGAGTCAGCTGAAATATAAATTCCAGGGCCCACTTTTTCCATGAAATTCTTCTTTATGAAATTGTAAATAGATTGCCTTGATAGTTTACTATCACGTAAATTTTTAACAACCAAAACATCATTGTTTAGATATTTCATTATTTCATTCATCATATCACCGTCTTTACATTCTTGCTAATATCATAAATTATGTTAGCAAGAATGTAAATACTAAGCGATAAATTTATTTTGTAATCTTTATTTTGATTTGCAATAACAAGTGCTTTTTCAACACCTTTTCTTACTAATTCTCCGGCTGAGAATTTTGGAATCCCATAGTTGATTTTGAATATTTAATTTCTCATAAATCCTTTTGCCCACAAATAATGCCAAAAAATAAGGGGAACCCAAATAAATAAGGGAAAATATTTGTGATTTGACATTCAAAATTACAATTTGCAAGTTTTTTTAAAACTCGTATATATTTACCATAGTGATGGTCTCCTTTCTTTGCTATGAGAATCATACACTACTATTTTTCTTATTACTGTACATTAAAATGTACAGTAATGATATTTCTTTCGTGAGAGTATAATAATCATGAGGAATCAAATGAAAATAAGAACATATGGTAATAAAGAATCTAGTATTGTCATCATCCAACCAATGATGGAAAATGAGAATATACCATTAGAATTAGAAGAAGTGATGTTCATTTCCATCATCATAGATGATTGGAATCAAGAACTATCACCTTGGCATTGTAAGGCTGTCTTTGGTAAACAAGATTTTGGTAATGGTGCAAAAGATACATTGAATGAAATATTGAAGTTGTGTAATGATCCGAACAAACATTACTACTTAGGTGGATATTCATTAGCTGGATTGTTTTCTTTGTGGTGTGCTACACAAACAAATGTATTTAAAGGAATCATTGCTTGTTCTCCTTCTGTTTGGTTTGTTGACTTTGTTGAGTATATTAAGGGACATTCATTACAAACAGATAAAGTATATCTAAGTCTAGGAAAACAAGAATCTAAGACACGTAACAAAGTCATGGCTACAGTATCAGATAGGATACAAGAATGTAAAAAGATACTAGATGAACAGAATATTCCATCTGTTTTAGAATGGAATGATGGAAATCATTTCACAGATCCTGAAGGTAGGATGAAAAAAGGATATCAATGGATCTTAAAAGATGTTTTAACATCTAATATTGATGTATAATTTTGATAACTTGTATCTTAATAGAGATAATGAGGTAGACTATGTTGGATGATGGAATGGTGAAAGAAGAGTTAGGACATAACTTTCATGAAGTGTATGATGAAGTACCTACTGGTATTGCGTATTGTAATGCGGAAGGTGTGGTTTTAGATTGTAATCCAGCATATCTAGATACATTGAATGTCACGAGAGATGAAATCATTGGATATAACATCTTTGATCATTATAACTTCACAGATGAAGTGATGGAAACAATTAAAACATCAGATTCTTATCAATATGAAGTATTGTATAAACTTCCTAGTGACGTATTTGAAAACAGTGATACGACATTATCTTTAGAAGTTAAGATCGTACGTCATTTAAAAGATGATGAGATCTTAGGCTATATGATCTATCTCATAAATCATACACACCAATGGAATTCATATGAAGAAAGATACCAGAATCTAATTGATAATCTTCCATTAGACTATACACATTCCAAATTGATCTTTGATGAAAAAGGTCAGATTGCAGACTATCTCAATATGTCTGGTAATAAACAATGTAATGAATTCTACATCAAACATAACATGACTTGGGGAAAGACTTTAGCGACAAAGTTTTTACCAGATACTTATCCTGCAATCATTGGTGAATTAAATAAGATTAGAAATAGTGGTGCAGTTGGTGGACAATTCTTTTATAACGCTACTGAAGTAGGAGAAATCTATGAGATGGCAGCTGTTTTTGAAGGAAGTGAATGGGTGAACTTGATTAGTTTACCTGTAACGACAATCGAACACGCTAGAAAAATAGCTGAACAGAATCTTGAAAAAGAACAAGAAGAACACATGAAGGATCTAGAAAAAAGTATGAAAGAAGTTGAAGCTGCAAATGCTGCGAAAACGAATTTCTTATTTAACATGTCTCATGATATCCGTACGCCAATGAACGCTATCATTGGATTTACAGATATCTTAGAAAATAATCAAGAAGATCCTAAAAAGAGACAAAATTGTATCAATAAGATCAAGAACGCTAGTAGTACATTACTAGAACTCATTAATAATGTATTGGATATGTCTTGGATCGATAGTGGTAAGACAAAAGTGGATGAGAAAGCTTGTTCTGTTTCTCGACTGTATGAAGATGTCGCATCCGTATTTGATATTCAAATGTTAGAAAAAGATATTTCATTTACTTTAGATGTAAGTATCCAACATGCTTATGCATATCTAGATGAAACTTTAATGAAGAAAGTACTTATTAATCTTGTTTCAAATACATATAAATATACAAATGCTGGTGGAAAAGTAAATGTTCTAGTTAAGGAATTACCATGTTTAGTAGAAGATCATGTAACGTATCAAACGATCGTTCAAGATAATGGAATCGGAATGAGTAAAGAATTCCAAAAACATTTATTTGAGGAATTTAGTCGTGAACGTACAACTACTGAAAGTAAAGTAGAAGGTAGTGGACTTGGCATGGCTGTTGTTAAGAAATGTGTTGATTTGTTGGATGGAACGATTGAAGTAGATAGCGAACAAGATAAGGGTTCTACATTCAAAGTGACAATGACATATCGTAAGGCAAATCAATCAGATATCAAACAACCAATCGTTCAAGAAGAACATATCTCATTTGATGGAAAGAAAATCTTACTTGCGGAAGATAATGATATTAATTCAGAAATCGCATGTGAAGTCTTACAACAAGCTGGTTTTGAAGTAGTAAGAGTAGAGAATGGACAAGAATGTATTGAAAAGTTAGAGGCTTGTCCAGCACATACATTTGATGTCATTCTAATGGATGTACAAATGCCTATCATGAATGGATATGATGCAACAAAAGAAATTAGAAAGCTAACAGATAAAGAAAAATCATCCATTCCTATCTTAGCTTTAACTGCGAATGCTTTTGAAGAAGATAAACAAGCAGCATTAAAAGCTGGTATGAATGGAC
>CAVCCE010000208.1:0-3442 GCA_963600555.1 Duodenibacillus sp. | reverse complement strand
GGGAAGGAGTGATTGCATATGTTCGCGAAAGTTAATGTACTGCAGTTAGGTCCTATAGATTTATCAAAAGAAATAGATTTAAATCCATGTGTTGAATGGCTTTATGAAGAAAATATAGAAGAATCTGAGATTAGAATCTATGATGTTGTTTTGCTAACTAGACCTATCAATGAAAATGAAAGATATATCCTTTTCAAGAAAACAAAAGCTCATTGTTTATTTGTGGAAGAAGATACTCAAATGAATGAACCAACAGAATGGATTTGTCATTCTAAATTGGCTAAATTCTTGAATAAAGAACAGATGAAAAAGTTTCTTCAAAGCTCAATAGAAGATTATTATTCTTTTTCATATGGTGAAAAATTTAAACCACAGAACTTAAATGTGAAAGAAAGTTTTAAAGGAACTGTTCAGTGGGATGGATATTCGGATTTAACATTAAGTGGAGATTTTGGTCAAAATTTTACGCAAGCAGCATTTTGGAGATATAACATTCCTATTCAAACGGACCAATCATTAGATTTTTGGTTAGAATATGAAAAAATAGGGAATATTGAATTGGAATTAAGATTCACATTATTTGTTTCAGGGTCTACCAATACTGTTCAGGAAGAATGGAACTTTTCAGAAGAAAATTTACAAAATACAGTTACTCTTACAAATAAAAAAGGTCCTGGAATTTTATTTGTATCTATCCATGCCAAAGGTGAAGGAACATTAAAGATTATAGCTCTTCATAATCGCTATTCTAGAAGAGGTAAAGGAGTATTCTTACCAGGTGGAATTAGATGCGTAACAAAGAAAAGGGAAGAAGTATTCTTCTACTTTGATCCAGGTGATATGAAACCACCACTGAATGTATATTTCTCTGGTTATAAGACACAAGAAGGATTTGAAGGATACTACATGATGAAGAAGTTAGGTGCTCCATTTCTCTTAGTGAGTGATTCTAGATTAGAAGGTGGAGACTTCTACATTGGTGATGAAGAATATGAAGAGAATGTAAAAGCTGGTATTCAACATTACTTGAATGAATTAGGATTTACTTCTGATCAATTAGTTTTATCTGGATTATCTATGGGAACATTTGGTGCTTTATATTATGGTTGTGATTTTCAACCACATTCTATCATTGTAGGTAAACCATTAGCTAGTTTAGGTGATATCGCAACAAACGAAAGAATCAATCGTCCTGGAGGATTTTCAACATCTTTAGATATCCTTTGGAAAGAATCTCATGATTTAGAAGATGAATCAATTAAAAAGCTAAATGATAAGTTTTGGAATAAGTTTGATTCTGTTGATTGGAAAGATACAAAGTTTATTGTTTCTTATATGATTGAAGATGACTATGATAGTACAGCTTATCAGTCATTATTAAAACATATTAAAGATGACAAGGTTGAAATCTATAGTAAAGGTCTACATGGTCGTCATAACGATAATACAAGTGGAATCGTTCAATGGTTTGTAGGTAGATATAATTATGTACTAAATGAAGATTTCAAAAGAGAATTCGAGGATAAATAAAGATGGCAGTTGTTAGTTGGAAAATTTATTGGAATGAGTACAGTTCTGAGACATATCTTTATGGTTCTGAAATCTCTTTCCATAAGAAAAATCATGTAGAGTATAAGAATCGTTTGATGCCACCAGGTAGTGTTATTAAGACTTGGTATTCGAAAGTGAATTATCAAGCGAAAAGAGTAGAACCATCTTTACCGATGATTGATGGAGAAAGTAGATATCATTTATCCATTAATCTAGATAGTGAAGATGAAGGGAATGTAATTGTTAAGGTTACATTCTATGATAGATACGAAAATGAAGCAGAAAGCATTATTATGCGTGAAAATGAAATGGACTTTAAATGTCCATTAAAGACATATAGTTATACGATTCAGTTAATCAATGCTGGATCTACACACTTTCACTTTCATTCATTAGTTTTAACGGAGTATTCAAATGAAGATCAATAAATTCAAGAAAATACTAAATGAAATCAGAGCTTTAGAAGATGAATATAAAGCTCTAACAGATGAACAACTACAGGGTAAGACTGCTATTTTTAAAGAGCGTTATAACAATGGTGAAAGTTTAGATTCTATGCTTGTAGAAGCTTTTGCGACATGTATTGAAGCTGATTATCGTATCTTAGGGAAAAGACCATATGATGTACAAGTATTAGGTGCTATTGGATTACACAAAGGAATCCTAGTAGAAATGAATACTGGTGAAGGTAAGACATTAACTGCAACGATGCCTTTATACTTAAATGCCATTAGTGGTAAATCAAGTATGTTGGTAACTGCTAATGCCTATCTTGCATATCGTGATGCGGAAGAAATGGGTCCAGTCTATGAATTCTTAGGATTAACTGAGAAGGCTGGCGTAGCTAGAGATGAAGATGAAAAGATTGATAATGAAAAGAAGAAAGAAATTTATTCCGCTGATATCGTTTATACGACACATAGTGTTTTAGGATTTGATTATTTGTTGAATAACTTAGTAAATAAGAAAGAAGACCGTTTCTTATGTGAATTTAATTATGTCATTATTGATGAAGCTGATTTAGTTATGTTAGATGCAGCACAGATGCCTTTAGTCATTTCAGGTGCACCACGTGTACAATCTAATCTTTATGCATCAGCTGATTTCTTTGTGACTACGTTAAAAGAAGACGAAGATTATATCATTGAAGATCATCAGATATGGTTAACAAAGAAAGGCGTAAAGTACGCAGAAGATTTCTTTGGTATTGAACATTTCTATAGTAAAGAGAACTTTGAATTAAATCGTCATATTACATTGGCTTTAAGAGCACATGGACTAATGGAAGAAGGACAAGATTATGTCGTTTCTGAAGAAAATGAAATCGTCTTAATGGATAATGGTACTGGTAGACGTTCTCCTGGTATGAAACTACGTGGAGGGCAACACCAAGCAATCGAACAAAAAGAAAAAGTTCCAGTTACCGCAGAAAATCGTTCTATCGCATCTATTACTTATCAGAACTTCTTTATGTTATTTCCAAAACTAGCTGGTATGAGTGGAACGATTGCGGATGCTAGAAAAGAATTAAAGAAAGTCTATAAAAAAGATGTTCTTGTCATTCCACCTAATAGACCACTTCAAAGAGTGGATCAACCAGATAAGTATTTTCAAACATCTAAACAACAACATGAAGCTGCTTTACAAGATGTCTTAGAAAGACATGAGAAAGGACAACCTGTATTGATCGTTACTGGTACGATCGAAGATACAGAAGAAATCTCTCAAGCTTTGGTTGAACGTAAGATATCTCACAATGTCTTGAACGCAAATAACGCATATTGGGAAGTTCAAATCATCAAAGAAGCTGGACAGAAAGGTGCAGTCACTGTTTCTACTGGTATGGCTGGACGTGGTACAGATATTAAGCTAGGAGATGGAGTAAAAGAAC
>CAVCCE010000207.1:0-3449 GCA_963600555.1 Duodenibacillus sp. | reverse complement strand
GTATATACAAGAAAAAGGAATGGATGTCATTCGACAACATGCATGTGATTTTGTAAGACAGAAATTATCAGATGCCTATCCTAAGAATGATGGAAAACAAACACCAATGAAAGGCCATCCTGTATTTATAGCACAACATGCATGTGCTTGTTGTTGTAGAGGGTGTTTGAATAAATGGTATAAAGTACCATTAGGTGTTCCTTTGACGGAAATTCAACAAGAAAAGATCGTGAATCTATTAATGACTTGGATCCAAAAAGAAATGGAAGAGATATGAAGAAAGAAATAAAAGGAGCAATCTTAACAATACTCGGTGGAACGTGTTGGGGAATCAGTGGCTCCGTAGGACAATATTTATTTAATTATGAAGGAATGGTTTCTAGATGGTTAGTTCCGATTCGATTAGGACTCGCTGGAATATTGATATTGATCTACTATTTTTTTAAAGATAGAGAATTGATGCTGAAACCTTGGAAAACGAAAAGAGATATCTTAGAACTGATTGTATATGGATTGTTAGGTGTTAGCTTTTGTCAGTTGTTGTATTTTTTGACGATCCAATTAAGCAGTGCTTCCATTGCGACAATCTTACAAGAAGTTTCTCCAATTTTTGTTTTGATGGCAACTTGTTTGATTGAGAAAAGAAGACCAAAAGGTTTTGAAATAGTAGCAATCATTTTAGCTATTCTTGGAATCGTATTAATAACGACACATGGAAAACTGGATGGTATTTCAGTATCGTTCTTAGCGATATTAGCTGGTATAGGTAGTGCGTTTTGTGTGATGATCTACAATGTTGTTCCAAGAAATTTGTTAAAGAAGTATCCTGTTCTTTTATTACAGGGCTGGGCATTTTTAATGGGAGGAATCTTTTTTTCAGTTGTATTTCAACCATGGACCATTTCATATGTTCCAAGTTTAACAGGAATCTTAGGAATCTTATTTGTTGTGATCATTGGCAATATTTTAGCTTTTACATTATATTTAAGTGGAGTGCGTTATGTTGGTGCGAACAAAGGTGTATTGTATGGTTTTGCGGAACCTGTAACAGCCGCAATCATTTCTTGTATCGCATTTCATGCGTCTTTTAACTTTGTTGATTTGATTGGGTTTATTTGTGTATTTGGAATGTTGGTAATGATATCTGTACGTGGAAAGGAAGAAGAAAATGAAGGATAAATTAATTCGAAAGATGATAGATTTCTATCAAGGGAATAAACATGATGTAGCACATTTTATGAAAGTATATGCGTATGCAGAAACGATTGGTTTAAGTGAGGGACTTGATGAAAGGACGCAAAAGACACTAGAGTACGCAGCTATCGTTCATGATATTGCGTGTCCTATTTGTAGAGTGAAATATGGTAATACGAATGGAAAGTATCAAGAAGCAGAAAGTGAAGCTTTATTGATTCCTTTTTTAGAAGAATTTGATATGGATGATGAAATGAAAGATAGGATCATCTATCTAGTAAGTCATCATCATACTTATACAAATGTTGATGGTATGGATTATAGAATTCTATTAGAAGCAGATTATTTAGTGAATGCGGATGAATCAAACTATTCAAAAGAATCAATCCAAGCATTTAAAAAAAATGTATTCCAAACAAAGAGTGGAATACATATTCTAGATTCTCTATATCTTTCTGACTAGATCCATGATTGGTACAACGATAGAATCTGGTAGTATCTTAGTAACGATCCTATCAAATGTACTAACAGGATCTGGTGTTGATATCCATTTGTTCTTTAAAGAATCTTCTAAAGATCTTTGAACGACCTTCTCACTATTAGTTGAGAAAGGTCTTTTTTGATAGCTTTGGTTGGAATATTCTTTCGCAATGGAAATGAATTGTGTATCAGATATCCAATAAGGACATACCGCAGTTACTTTGATACCTTTTGGTCTTAATTCATAATGAAGTGCTTTGGTGTATGATTGTACAAAAGTTTTGGAAGCTGCATAGAGCGCAAATCCTGGCATTGGTTGAAATCCCGCAATACTCGCTATTTGGATGATACGGCTTCCTTTCTTCATAAATGGAAGTGTAATCTGCGTGATAAGTGCTAATGCTTTACAATTGAGATCAATGATCCTTTCTGTATCTTCATTTGATATTTCATCACACATCGCAACTTTTCCCATGCCTGCAGCGTTGATCAAGATCTTGATATCAGGTTTCTTTTGATCAAGAGTATCAATGAGTGTTTGGATATCATATCTGTTTGTAAGATCGAGAGGGAGAGTAATGATGCGAATATCTTTTTTAGAAAGTTCTTCTAGTAATTCTTTTCTTCTAGCGATGATCCAATATTCTTCAATGGATGAATCATTTAATAATTGATTAAGATATTCTTTTCCTAATCCACTAGAAGCACCCGTAATAATGACTGTTTTTTTATTCATACTACTCATACTACTCAATTGCATCAAGGTGTACATTTCTTACACCGTGTTGTTTCTTTAATGTAGATACCATTTCTTCTACTTCACATGCCATCTTAGAGATATCTAAAGATACTAAGACGTTTGCCTTTCCGGCAATAGGGATTGCCTGGGAAATCGTTAGAATAGAAGTGTTAAGATCTGTTAATGTTTTTAAAACAGAGGACAGTGTTCCACTTTCATTCTTTAAAATCAAAGATATGACAGCTTTTCTTTCAATGGCATCATCAGCACTTTCATAAACATAATCTTTATATTTATAGTATGTATTTCTAGAGATACCTGCAATCTGAACAGCTTCAGTAATTGTGGAAGCTTCATGATTTACTAATAGATTTCTAGCGTAGATGACCTTGTCTAAATAATCAGGAAGTATCTTTCTAGAAACAATCAAGAAATCTTTTTTCATGAGATTACCTCCGTCCCATTCTTAGCTATTTGAAGTTCTTTGATTTGCCAGTGATGTTTTAATTGATGTATCTGTTCAATCTCATTTTCATCTAAAGATACTTTAGATATCAAGATACATGTTGATCCAGAACCACTGATCAAAAATGTGCCTTTGTTAGAAACGATATTTTTTAGATCATCAAATTCATGAATCAATTGTTTACGATATGGTTCGTGAATAAAATCTTCAGAAACAATCTTTAATAATTCTAAATCACCATTTCTTAATGCTTCTAATAATAAAGAAGCATGGGAAGTTGTCTTTGTAACGATTTCTCTAGGATAAGATGAAGGTAAGATAGAACGAGCACGTTGCGTAGATACTTCAAAATCTGGAATAAAGATCGTGTATTTCCAACTTTCATTTAATGAAATATTTCTTGTTAGAAATGTATCGTTGTAAGTTAAGGAAGCAGTGAATCCCCCAAAGATGCATGGCGCAACATTATCTGGATGGCCTTCTAATTCACTCGCGAGTTGAAAAATCGTTTCTTTGGATAATGCATTATCATGTAAGAGACTTGCGGCATATAATCCTGCAGTAATTAAT
>CAVCCE010000206.1:0-3460 GCA_963600555.1 Duodenibacillus sp. | reverse complement strand
AACAATTAAAATACACAAACAACATTCTATCTTTATCATTCATGTCTTTGATGATCTCATATCTACATCCAGGTAGTAACTCTTCTACTAGATTGGACATTCTCTCTCTTTGATCCCATCCCATTTCAAATGCCATGAATGCTTTCTCTTTTAAGACTTTCTTACAATTCTTAAAGATTTCACGATAGAACTTCAAACCATCTTCACCACCAAATAAAGCTACATGAGGTTCAAAGTCAACAACACTCTTTTCCATTACCTCTTCTTGAGGAATGTATGGTGGATTTGATACCAATACATCTAACTTGATACCTTTATCAATCAATGGTTGCAACATATCTCCAGTCACAAATTCAATATCAGCTTCATTGTTCACTGCATTTTTCTTCGCTGTTTGAACTGCTTCTTCAGAGATATCTGTAGCCATCATTGTCACTTTAGGTTCTTCTTTCGCTAATACGATAGCGATAGCCCCTGAACCTGTACCTACATCTGCACATGTAATTTCTTTACTATCAGAAAAATGCTCATCCATTCTAGCTAAGATATTCGCACATAGCTCTTCCGTCTCTGGTCTAGGTATCAATACATCTTCATTCACGATCATCTTATAACCATAAAACCAAGAATAGCCTAACACATGTTCCATAGGTTCATAGTTCAAGATTCTTTCCATTCCAGAATGAAATTCTTTTTCTAATTCTACAGGCATTTCATCTTCATAATGAAGATATAAGTCATATCTTTCTTTCTGTGATAGTTCTGTAAGATAAGCCATTACTGTTTCTTGTGGTATATCTTTACTATCACACTTCTTTTCATACTCTCTTACTACTTTAGAGAAAGTTGTCATTCTGAAACCTCTAACTTTCTCTTTTCTTCTTCAGCCTGCAAAGCATCAATCACTTCTTGAAGCTTACCTTCCATGATTTGATCTAAGTGATTTACTGAGAAATGAATTCTATGATCAGTTACTCTATTTTGAGGATAGTTGTATGTACGGATCTTTTCACTTCTATCACCTGTACCAATCTTAGCTCTTCTCTCTTTTCCAGCAGCTTCTTCCTTCTGTCTTTGCATTTCTTCATAGACTCTAGCACGAATGATACGAATTGCTGTTTCTCTGTTTTCAATCTGAGATCTACCTTCTTGGCAGTTAACTGTAATACCAGTAGGAACATGTACGACTCTAACAGCACTATCTGTCTTATTGATATGCTGACCCCCAGCACCTGAAGCTCTATGTGTTTCAAATGTTAAGTCATTCATATCCAAATCAAAGTCTTCTTCTTCAATTTCAGGTTGGCATAATACAGTAGCTGTAGAAGTATGGATTCTACCTTGTGTTTCTGTCTTAGGAACACGTTGCACTCTATGAACGCCACTTTCCCACTTCAAAGCTTTATATACATCTGTACCCTTGATAGAGAATACGATCTGTGAGAAACCACCTGCTTCTGATACCGATGCTTCCATTACCTGTACTTTCCATCCATTGCTTTCAGCATATCTTGTATACATTCTATATAGGTCACCCGCAAAGATATTACCTTCATCTCCACCAGCACCACCTCTGATTTCCATGATTACGTCATTTCCATCTTCTGGGTCTCTAGGAATCAACATCTTTTGGATTTTCTCTAAAAGAACCTCTCTTTCAGGAAGGCATTCATCAAGTTCCATCTGTGCCATTTCTTTTAGTTCTGCATCATCTTCTGTAAGCATCTCTTCTGCTTGTTCGATCTTAGAATCCAAGTCTTGAAGTTCATGCCAAGCATCTACAGAACCACTTAATCTAGCCTGTTCCTTAGATAACTTCGTAATCTTTCTAGGATCAGAAATTACTTCATCACTAATCAATTGATTACTGATGTCATTATATTGTTTCTCTATTTCTTGTAACTTTTCTCTAACAGCGTCCATCTATCATTCCTCATCTAAATCTGTATATTCTTCTTTTGTCTTGATTAGTTGTTTCAATCTTCTAATAGCCTTAGATTCTATCTGTCTTACTCTTTCCTTTGTAACACCATAGATCTTACCAACTTCTTCCAATGTCTTAATGCTACCAGTACCATCTAGACCAAAACGCATTCTTACAATTGCTTCTTCTCTTTCAGGTAATTCTTTTAACATCTTATCAACTTGTTCTTTCAATAGTTCACTTTGGAATGCTTCTTCAGGTCCCATCATAGATTCATCTTTAATGAAATCACCTAATGTAGAATCCTCTTCTTCACCAGTTGGCGTTTCTAAAGAAACTGTATCCATGGATACAGACAACAACTCAGCCACCTTTGTTTCATCCATACCAGGAATCTTATCAGCTATTTCTTTATTTGTAGGTTCACGATTCAAGTCCTGTGCTAGTTCTCTTTGAACCTTCTTGATCTTATAGATCATTTCTGTTGTATGAACAGGAATACGAATATCTCTACTTTGATCTGCAATCGCTCTACTCATAGACTGTCTGATCCACCAAGTCGCATATGTAGAAAAACGGAATCCCTTTTCAGGATCAAACTTTTCTACAGCTCTCATCAATCCCATATTACCTTCTTGGATCAGATCCTGATAAGACAATCCACGATTCACATAATCTCTAGCCATGGATACGACCAATCTAAGATTCGCATTAATCATGATTTCTTTTGCTTCAGGATCACCTTTCACAACTCTTCTAGCAACTTCCAACTCTTCTTCTGGAGTCAATCTTTTTACTGCTCCGATTTCTTGAAGATAAGCTTTCATTGAATCTGAAGACTTCTTACGATCTACAACATCATTTTCTGTAGTTTCTTCTTCGTCCTCTTCTTCAAGTTCTTCTTCCTCTTCATCCAAAAAATCATTCGTATCTGATTCTAAAAGAATATCATCATTCTCTTGTATCCAATTAAACAACTCTTCTTCATCATTCTCACTCAAATGATTCTTTGTCGCTATGTCCATCACTTCTTTTTCAGTGATTTCGTTATCCTTCTTAGACTTCTCTAAGAAATATTCTTTCAATTCATCTAAACTTTTATACTTCTTTTCAGGCATACACTACTACCTCATCTATGCATGAAATTATAACATGTTTAGACAAAGAAAAGACTAAGGATAGTAACACCTTAGTCTCAATCTTCTTACTTAAGTCCGTATTTCTTATTGAACTTTTCTACCTGACCTGCAGCAGCTGCGAATCTCTGTCTACCTGTGTAGAAAGGATGGCAGTTAGAGCATGTATCAACCTTGATTTCCTTTAGTGTAGAACCTGTTTCAAATTCTGCACCACAAGATGTACATACAACCTTAGTCTTGTAGTAATTTGGATGAATTCCGTTTTTCATGTTATTCAATCTCCCTTCTGCCTTATGCCTCTATACGTGCATAAAGAAAGTGCACTAAGAATATATCATATTATGATGGATGATGCAATTGAAAATCTTTGTACATCGCATATATTTTAGAGCTTTTT
>CAVCCE010000205.1:0-3464 GCA_963600555.1 Duodenibacillus sp. | reverse complement strand
TCCTCCTTGTTTCTATTAGTGTTTAACCTAATTAGGTTTTGTTTCCTCTACTTCATCACCAATCAAATTTGCTCCAGCAACTTTAGTGATTTTTACATACGCAAATTCACCTGGTTGATGATCTTTGATTGGATGTATACGGATATTTCCATCAACATTATCTGGTGCCATTTTAGCACTTCTTCCAATATACATATGTGTTAATGGATCTGTTTTTTCAATCAATACTTTTTGAATCGTACCAATTTCTTTTTGTTGAAGTTCTAAAGCAATCACTTCTTGTGCATCCATGATTTCTTTTCTTCTTCTCTCTTTTTCTTCTTGAGGTACATTATCATCCATATCATATGCTGCTGTACCTTCTTCTCTAGAATATGTAAAGATTCCTAATCGATTCCATCGAAGTTGTTTTACTAGAGATAAGCTTTCTTCATGTTCTTCTAATGTTTCTTCAGGGAATCCAGCAATCATTGTTGTTCGTAATGTTGCTTCAGGAATCTCTTCTCTTATCTTATTGACTCGATCAATGATTTGCTCCCTACTTGTCTTTCTACGCATCCTCTTTAGAGTCACAGAAGAACCATGTTGAGTAGGAATATCAAAATATGGTAATACATGTTTTGAATTCTTTATCGTTTCAATCAAGCCATCTTCCATTTCATCAGGATACATATATAACATACGAATCCATTCAATACCTTCTATCTTATCTAATTCCTTTAATAGTTCTGATAAATGTGATTTTCCATCAAAATCAAAACCATATCTTGTACAATCTTGTGCAACTAATGTAATTTCTTTTACGCCAATAGAAGCTAATCTTCTTGCTTCAGCTAATACTTTATCCATTTCTACAGAATGAAGATTTCCTCTAATAAATGGAATCGCACAAAAAGCACAACGATTATTACATCCATCAGATATAGAAAGATACGCCATCCATGGCTTTCCAGAAAGAATTCTAGGTGTCAAGCCATAATTGTTGCCAATCTTTACACCTAATACTTCAGAAAGAATAGAACCAATTCCACTATATTCATCAATCGAAATAAAACGATCAACTTCAGGCATTTCTTTTTCAAGTTGTGGTTTGTATCTTTTCGCAAGGCATCCCATAACGATCAATTTCTTCAAATTCTTTTGTTTATAATCTGCAACTTCTAAAATCGTATCAATTGCTTCTGATTTTGCAGCATCGATAAAACCACATGTATTCACAATGATTGCATCTGCCTCATCATAAGATGTAACGATTTCTTGATTCGATTGTTTCAATAACCCCAATACATTCTCTGTATCAACTAAGTTTTTTGCACAACCTAATGATATAACACCAATTTTCATTCTCACCTCTTAAAAATTCTAAAACTATTATAACATCAATCTGAAAGCATACTACATGACTCTTTGATTATTTCGTCTTAATATATACGCAATAAGAAGGAGATATCGTTATGTTAAAAGTATATGGTACTAACACATGTCCTGATTGCATGGATGCCAAAGCAAATCTAGATTTCTACAAAATTGAATATACATATATTGATGTATGTACTTCTGTAAAAGAATTAAAAGAGTTCTTACAACTACGTGATACGAATGAAGTATTTGATGTAACAAAAGAAAATGGTTCTGTAGGTATACCAGCTATCATCAAAGAAGATGGTTCTATCACTTTAGATTGGGAAAGTATAATCCAAAAAACAGGAAATGAAGTCATTCATGTTTCTGAAGGAAAAGCTTGTGGAATCGATGGAAAAGGATGTTAATCAAACATCCTTTTTCGTGTATACTATTTGCATATGTTATTAAAGATCAATCAAATCAAAGTTCCTGTTGGAAATACATTATCAATTGAAGATATCGCTAAAAAGATACATGCTCCTAATCATGATATTCTTTCTTATGAAATCGAAAGAGAATCATTAGATGCGAGAGATAAGACATTAGTGTATTCCTATACAGTTCTCGCAAAAGTTAAAAATCCTGAAAAATATCTAAAGAGAAAAGATGTCATTCAAGGTAAAGATGAAAAATATCAAAATCCACAAAAATTAAATACAAGCCAAAGACCTGTTATCGTTGGATTTGGACCTAGTGGTATGTTTGCAGCTTTATTATTGGCGGAATGTGGTTGTAAACCAATCATTCTCGAAAGAGGATCAAGTGTAGAAGAAAGAACAAAAGATATACAACAATTCTTCGCAAATGGTTTATTAAAGAAAGAAAGCAATATTCAATTTGGCGAAGGAGGTGCTGGTACATTTTCTGATGGTAAACTGACAACAAGAATGAAAAATATTCGTGTCAAAAAAGTACTAGAAGAATTCATAGAGGCTGGTGCAGATCCAGCAATTGCTTATCAACATCGTGCTCATATCGGTACAGATGTATTACGTATCTTAGTTAAAAACATCAGAAAAAAAATTATCTCTCTTGGTGGTGAAATTCATTTCAACACAAGATTAGATGAGATAGAAATCAAAGATCATAAAGTATGTGCTGCCATCACAAATAAAGGGACATTTGATTGTAATTATTTGATTCTTTGTTGTGGTCATAGTGCTTCAGACACTTATGAAACCTTATACAATCAAGGCATCACAATGATCCAAAAAGATTTTGCGTGTGGTGTTAGAGTAGAACATCCACAAACGCTTATCAACAAAAATCAATATGGTGAATATGCAAATCATCCTGCTTTATCTGCAGCCAGCTATTCTTTAACATACCGTAGTTCTAATCAAAGAGGTGTTTATTCTTTCTGTATGTGTCCAGGTGGTGTCGTAATCCCTGCTTCTACAGAACAAAAAACTCTAGCAGTAAATGGTATGTCCTATAGTAAACGTGATGGTAAAAACGCAAATAGCGCTATTCTAGTTCAGATTCCGACGAAAGATTTTGACCACGGTCATCCACTAGATGGTTTTCAATTTCAAAAGCAATTAGAAACGCAAGCGTATATTGACCTGTTTAATGCTCCAAGTGAAAATATCAAAGATTACATTGAGCACAAAGCACCTTCTTCATTAAGAATCGAATCATCTTATCCAAGAGAAAATATTCTCACAGATATGCATCAACTGTTCTCAGATGATGTTAACAATTCATTAGAGGAAGGATTCAAAAACTTTGATCATAAGATACCAGGATTTATCGAACAAGGAATCATGGTTGGAATGGAATCAAGATCTTCCTCTCCTATTCGTATAACAAGAAACAATAACGGAGAAAGCATCAGTTTACATGGATTATATCCATGTGGTGAAGGCGCAGGATATGCTGGAGGTATCGTCAGTAGTGCTGTTGATGGTATCCGACAAGCAGAAAATGTAATTCAAGCAATTCAAAATGTTGAAGCCTAAGTTTCAACATTTTTACTTTTTTAAACAATTTTTTGGAATTCCTCAAAAACACGTGAATATTTAAGTGTAGGAGGAATTAGAAAAAATGACTAAGAAAAG
>CAVCCE010000204.1:0-3464 GCA_963600555.1 Duodenibacillus sp. | reverse complement strand
CTATGGGGATGTTGTATCAGGTAGTGCTAGATTGAGAATGGTACAAGAGAAAGATGGTTCTTGTTTGTATGAAGTATATGATGCAAATGAGGGTGGTATTGATAAGGTTGCAGATGTATTGAGTGCAAAAGATTGGAAGGAATTAAAAGAAAAGCTTTACACAGAATTATATCTTTCTGATTGGGATAGGGTATATATTCCAAATAATGATGGAAAGAAAGTCTTAGATAATAATGAATGGGAATTAGGAATTGATATCAGTTGGGATGAAGTTTATGAATATTATGGATATGATGAATATCCTGTATATTGGAAAGAACTCATGAAATTGATTGAACCTTTCTTTGATAAATTGAGTAAATAAATCATCCAGTCAATGGATGATTTTTCATGTATATATACCTATTGTCTTTTATGTATGAAGAGACTAGAATGATATCTAGCTCAATGAAGAGGGGTATTTATGAAGATTGTTATTGCCGGAGCAGGTAAAGTAGGAAAAACACTTACAAAAGAATTAACCGCTGATGGTTATGATATTACATTGATTGATAGACGAGCAGATGTATTAGAAGTCGTTGGTACAAAATACGATGTCATTACATACCAAGGAAATGCTGCAACTGTAGAAACTTTAGAAGAAGCTGATATTCAATCAGCAGATGTATTTATTGCGGCTACGAGTGCAGATGAAGTGAATGTATTAGCTTGTATGACAGCACGAGCATTAAATCCTGATGTACATGTTATCGCAAGAGTTCGTACACCTGAATATGTATCTGGATTGTTAAAATTAACAAGTCATTTTGGTTTATCTCTTGTTATTAATCCAGAAAGAGAAGCAGCAATTGAAATCGCAAGTCTTTTGAAACTTCCTGAATTTATGAAGGTTGAACATTTTGCGAAATCACGTGCTGAAATTGCAGAATTGAAGATTACAGATAATTCTAGAATCAAGAATCTAAGATTGTCTGATTTCCATAAGAAAGTACAAGCACAGGTATTGATTTCTGCGATATTAAGAGATGGAGAAATCATACTTCCTAATGGTGACACTGTTCTTCAAGCAAATGACAGGTTGTATGTTACAGGAACGAACCAGGAATTACATACATTGTTGAATAATATTGGTGTTATTAAGAAACCAGTCAAACATGTCGTTATTGCTGGTGGTAGTAGAATTGCGTATTATTTAGCACAATATCTTGAGGAAGCTGATATCAAGTCTACGATTATTGAAATCGATGAAAAAGCATGTGTTAAGTTAGCTGGATTATTGCCAAATTCAACGATCATTCATGCGGATGCTTCAGATCATTCTGTTCTAGAAAGTGAAGATGTATCTGATTATGATGCATTTGTTGGATTGACTGGTATGGATGAAGTAAATATGGTTTGTGCATTATATGCAAATAAGAGCAATATTTCCACAGTTGTGACAAAACTTGGTAGAGGAAGAATCGATGAACTGACAGATAAATTAGATATTGGCTCTATCGTATCTCCAAAAGATATCGTATCTATGCATATCATCCGTTATGTACGCGCAATTAGAAATAAAGAGGGCGCTGCTCTAACGATTCATAGAATTGCGAATGGTAGAGTAGATGCTTCTGAGTTTGTTGTGGATGATACTACGAAACATGTTGGTGTTCCATTAAAACAGTTGAATATTAAGAATGATATCTTGATCAATTCAATCGCTAGAGGAGATATATTTGAAATTCCAAATGGTGATTCTACATTAGAGAAGGGAGATATCATAGTTATTCTTACAGATGATTCAACAACAGTTCATCAGATCAATGATATCTTTGAGGATTGATAGTCATGAATTTTAGATTTGTATTAAGAATTGTTTCTTATATTTTATTGATAGAAGCGGCACTTATGGTTCCTTCTGTATGTATTGCGGTAGGAATGAATGAGTGGAATGCGTTATATGGATTTGGAATGACATTTGTTGTTCTGTTTATCATTGTTTTATTCCTTCTATTGGTAACAAAAGGATATGAGATTGGTCATTTCTATTCTCGTGAGGGATTGGTAACGACAGGATTAACATGGATCATTATCAGTGCTGTTGGTTGTTTGCCATTTGTATTCTCAAAAGAAATTCCAAATTTTGTGGATGCGATGTTTGAAATGGTGTCTGGTTTTACTACGACAGGATCTTCTATATTAACTAATGTAGAAGCAATGTCTTATAGTTTATTGTTCTGGAGATCATTTTCACATTGGATCGGTGGTATGGGAATATTAGTATTCTTATTGGCTATCGTTTCACTAGGTGGCAAGAACGGTGGATTTACGATGCATATCATGCGTGCTGAATCTCCAGGACCTACTTCTGGTAAGATCGTACCAAGAATGAAAGAAACAGCTAAGATTACCTATATTATTTACGCTGTATTGACGATCATCGATATTTTATTGTTGATATTTGTTGGTAAGATGCCTATCTTTGATGCACTTTGTATCGCATTTGGTACCGCTGGTACTGGAGGATTTGGTATTAAAGCTGACTCTATGGCTTCTTATTCAACAGCCGCAATCAATATCACAACGGTATTTATGTTACTGTTCTCTGTAAACTTTTCTATCTATTTCTTAATGATTACTGGAAAAGTGAAAGATGCTTTAAAAGATGAAGAGTTTAGATGCTTCTGGTGTGTTGTATTTGTAGCAATCTTATGTTTGTTTGTGTCTGCTTTATCCTTCTATAAGGATTGTGGCTCATGTTTGAGAGATGCAGCATTTACTGTATCTACTGTTATTTCAACGACAGGTTACGCTACGACCGACTATAACAAATGGCCTGCAATCGCACATACGATCTTATTATTCTGTATGTTTGTTGGTGCTTGTGCTGGTAGTACAGGTGGTGGTTTTAAACAAGTAAGACTTGTTATTATGTGGAAGACACTTCGTAGGAATATTCATAAGTTCTTACATCCATCTGAAGTAAGAGTCATTGAATACAATGACAGACCAATGTCAGAAGGAATCGTAAATAATATATCTTCTTACGTAATTGCTTATTTATTGATTGTCATGGCATCTACTATTGTTGTCTCACTTGATGGATTTGATTTTGAAACAAATTTTTCTGCGGTAATGGCAACATTCAATAACATTGGACCAGGTTTATCTATTGTAGGGCCTTCAGGTAACTTTGCAAGTTTTTCAATCTTTTCTAAGATCGTATTGATCATGGATATGTTAGCTGGTAGACTTGAAATCATGCCTATATTGGTACTATTTTCCAAGACGACTTGGACTAGAGCTAGATAAATATTGACTCAAAAGAAAGGTACATCCGATCGGATGTACCTATTTTGTTACTTTAGTTTTAAGATTTCTTCTTCTGATAGACCTGTGTATTTCAAAATTTTATCTAAAGGTTCCTCATTGGATAACATTTCTTTCGCAATAGTAAGTTTATTTTCTGCAATACCTTCAGC
>CAVCCE010000203.1:0-3500 GCA_963600555.1 Duodenibacillus sp. | reverse complement strand
ATCTTTGCCAATGACACAAGGAACACCTGCATATAGATCCTTTTCACCATATTCACCATCTAATGGAGCACTAACCGGAAGAATGACTTTTTCATCTCTGAAGATAACAGAAACCATCTTCGCAGCAGTAGTTGCGATACCATACTCTGTACATTCTTTACCAGCGTATGTTACCCATCCACCACCAATCGTTTCTTTCTGAAGTTCATCATGATCAAATCTAAACTTTTCATCTGTTTGTTCCATCTTAGAAAGTGGAACACCATGGAATGTTACACAAGACCATGGACAGAATTGTTTATTTCCATGTTCCCCTAACATATACGCATCAATAGACTTATGATCAATATCTGTATGTTTACTTAAAGTAGATAACAATCTAGAAGTATCCATACCAGTACCTGTACCAAAGACATGTCCCTTTGGTAATCCTAGTGTTTCGGCCATCAATTTCGTAACAACATCGCATGGATTTGTGATATTGATCAAAATACCATTAAATCCACTCGCTTTGATCTTTGCGGCACATTCACGCAGCATAGGAACTGTATAACGCATCTCTGTCAAACGATCTGTAGTACCTTTCAAGATACTTACATTACCTGCAGTATGTACAACTACATCACAATCCTTCAGATCATCAAATGTACCAGCGTTTACTTTACATCTATTTGGAGCATACGCTACAGCATCTCTAAGATCTTGTACTTCCGCAATGACTTTCTTTTCTGTTCTACCAATCAATACTAGTTCATCTGCGATACCTTGGATCAATAAAGAATACGCAACATGTGCACCTACATGTCCTACACCAATGATTCCAACTCTTCTTAATTTCATAAAACCACACTTTCTTTTTGATAATTATATTTCTTTTTAGTACATGTTCAAGTTAATTCTTGATGAACTTCTGATCTTGTACAGGAATTCCTTCTTCACCAAAGTATCTTTCTACTTTCATATGTAGATCATACTTCTCTCTTAATTGTGTAATGATGTTCATCATACTTGAAGCATGATGTGCATCGATTGCTGTTTGATCCTTCCAACTATCAATCAACAAGACAGTTTCTTCATCATTCATTGGAAAGAAATATTCATATCTGAGATTACCATCTTCTTTTCTGATTTCTTCTACTGTACCACTAGAAATCATTTCTTCCACAAACTTTCTAGCACTGCCATTTTTCCCAGTGTAATAAATGTTTACTGTTATACTCATGATCATTTACCTCGTTACTAATATTCTACAAAAAAAATGATTCTCTAAACAAAGAATCATTCTTGTACATCTAATATTTCACCAACAAACATCCAATGTGGTTCCCAATCACCACTTTCATTGACTGGATATGCATTTGGATTACTCTTATAGTATTCTTGTATATCTTTTGATAGTCCTTCCTTTTCAAACTGTCCTTGATACATCTTTCTACACAAGAATGTAGTCTTAGCTTCCTTAAACGTAACACTATCACCAATAGAAACTGGTGTTAATCCAGCACCCACTGCCTTATCTTCACTTCTACCACTATGACTACCCATATAGCCTAATGCTTTCTTATGTTCTTCACCATAGAAACTAACTGTAAAAGTATCATTCTTCTTAAAGAATTCTGTTGTATAACGAGCCGGATGTAAATATACAGTAAGAATAGCTCCAGGTTTACCACTTCTTGTCCAGATTGTTCCAAAGCTCCCCCAACCTACTGTACAGCTATTGTAATCCTCTAGATTTCCTGCAGTAACCAATGCCCATTGATTCTTAAACATATCAAATGGTTTTAATTCTTTGTTAACAATATCTTCCATGATCATCACCTCTACAAAAATTTAATAAATAATCAATACTTATTCAATTAATTTGCCCAAAACAAATATATTCTTTTCTTTTCATTTATGATATTCTTCTAGTAGAAAGAGGTAAACATTTATGAATAAAATAATTCCAAGTTTATTAACAGTAATGTTAACAACAAACCTTGTAGCTTGTGCTTCTACTTCTACAACTACAGAAAGTTCAACAACAAGTACAAGTACATCTGAAGAAGTCGTAGGTGATTATGAAACTTCTATTTCTAGCGAACTAACAGATGAAACAACAGAAATCTTCACAAAAGGAACAGAAGGAATGACTGGAGCTACATATTCTCCTGTAGCACTACTTGCGACTCAGATCGTATCCGGTACAAACTACCGTTTCTTAGCTACTTGTAAACAATTCTTACAAGATGAAAGTGAAGAAACAGAAACATACGCTATCGTAGAAATCTATGAAGATCTAAAAGGAAATGTAGAACTTAAATCCATCATCAATTCTGAATTTGAAACATATCTTGGTGAAGGTCTAACTGGTGGTTGGACAGCCGCAGAATCTACAGAACTCAATGAAGATGCAGCTAAAGCATTTGAAGCTACAAAAGAAGATTCTAAGACTTCTGCACTCGTATTCTTAGCTACCCAAGTCGTATCTGGTACAAACTATCGTATCCTTTGTGAGAAAGATGATACTTACTACATCGAAACGATCTACGAAGATCTAAATGGTAATTACGAAGTAACAGACACACAAACATTCGATCAAGAGTAATCTAAAAAGCCATCTAATCAAAGATGGCTTTTTTAATCAATTCATGTCAAGATAAATCTACGATCGTTTTCTTTAATTGATCTACATCAATTGGTTTACTAACATGTGCATTCATACCAGCTTCTAAACAAGCTTGTTTATCTTCTAGGAATGCATTAGCTGTCATTGCGATGATAGGAACCCTTTTGGCATCTTCTCTATCTAATGCTCGTATCCTTCTAGTTGCTTCAAGGCCATCCATGACAGGCATCATCATATCCATGAAGATATAATCATAGGAATAAATGCTAGATCGTTTAAACTTGTCTAATGCTTCTTGTCCATTCATTGCACGATCCACAATGATTCCTTCTTCTTCCAATAATGTTTGAGCGATTTCTAGATTCAATTCATTATCTTCTACAAGCAATGCTTTCTTATTTGATAGATCAACGCTCTTATATGCTTCTACTGTATGAGATTTATAAGATTGATCCAATTCAAATGTCAAAGTAATCTTAAATGTCGTACCTACATTTTCTTTACTGATCAGTTCTATCGTTCCACCCATCATATCGATGAAATCTTTAACAATAGATAAACCAAGTCCAGAACCACTGATACTTGTTGTTGTCTGTTTTCCTTCTTGCATATATGGTTCAAAGGCATGTTTTTGGAATTCTTCACTCATACCTTGTCCAGAATCAGAACATACAAATAGATATGTAGCATAATTACCATCACTTGTAATTTCATTACAAGATAGTTCTACCATTCCACCTTTACGATTATATTTGATAGCGTTAGAAGCTATATTCATTAAGATACGTGCAACATGTAAAGGACTACCAATGACATAACGATGTTGGATATGTGATGTTTCTACACCACCCTTAAATGTAATACCCGCTTCTGTTGCGTTAGATTCTAC
>CAVCCE010000202.1:0-3509 GCA_963600555.1 Duodenibacillus sp. | reverse complement strand
CATAAATTGTCCTCCCTATGATACAAATATCATACCTTTTTGTGAAATCTATAACAAGTAAAAAGTTAGGACATTTTCACTTTGGTTTCTTTTCACAATAGATACCAATTGCGATACCTAGCAATTCTCCTACGACCATACAGATTCCTAAATGATCTGTACTAGTTCCAAGTGCTATTCCAAACAACAATCCTACACACATCCACTGAATAAGTTCACTATCTTTTACATTCATGATTATTTCCTCTGATTTTATCTTACTAAGTAAATGTAAAAGAAGTATTAGATTAAAAAGAAATCTAATACTTCACTTTTCTATCCAATTAAATCTATTCCAAATCTACGACAATATTCTTCTAATTCCTCACGATTGATCTTTCCTTCAGAAATTTCTTTTTGGATTCCAGGTCCTAAAGACAAAGCTGTTGGCATATCATGTTGACTTTGTCTAGCTAAAGTAGATGGTTTCCAACCTCTATTGATCCAAAGATGACTATTATTATTGTAAATCATCAAAAGATTCATCAACTTCTTAACTTGTTTTTCAGACAGTTGGACACCTACCACATTTATTTCATCGAGTATATCAGTACAACACTGCGTAAGGTCTTCACACCCTGTATTACAAACTTTTTTAAACCTACGCACAAGTTTCTCAGCTTCACTGCCACTTGTATTTTCTATTATTTCATTAAGATATCTTTCATTTTTTGAGGGATGATTGGAGTATGCGCCATTATAATAGTCATACAAATAATCCTCACCAAAACTCCTGTAAGAAAAATTCCCTAAAGTTTTTCCTATATGTTCGCAAGTAAACTTTCGTCCATATCTATTTTCTGATGTCTTTGCGGTAACTTTAAGACTCTTTAGATAATTCAAAAGATTTATTTCATCCATTGATATTTTTGGGTTAACATATGATAAGAATTTCTTTGGAATATAATACGGTTTATCTGCCTGCTCTTCTGCCAAATCGTAATACATGGACTTCTTTCTCATTGGAGTCACTAAACTTTTATGTACAATTTCTCTATCCAGTTCACATCTTTTCTCTTCAGAATACAGTTCATCAATCTCGTATACGTAATATGGAGCATCTTCCCTACGAGCGATTGCGGAAAAAGATATCAGATCTTCCTTCGTAATATCATTTACCTTGTATTCTTTGGATACTTCCTCAAAGATATCACATAAATGTCTCAAAACAACAATGCCATATAAATTAGCTGAAGCTAGAAAAAAATTATGAAGAAATTCACTTTTCTTTTCATTGATATTTGCTTTTTCATACATTCTCAAAAGCGTTTTTTCTGATAAAGGTTTTGGATAAGTCATATGATTCCTTTCTTTTTGATTTCTAGAAACACTTTACCATTACATATCACATCAAATCAAATACTTATTTATGATATACTTCCTTTAGTTACATAAGGAGAAAGAAAATGAATTATACAATTAAAGGCGATTCAGATTGTCCACTTATTGAAATCAAACTAAACAATGGAGAAAAAGTCATGATTGAAAGAGGTTCTATGGCTTATATGTCTCAAGTAACGATTGAAGGAAAAATGAATAGCAATCAAAAAGGAATTGGAGGTTTACTAGGTGCTATTGGAAGAAGCTTAGTTTCTGGTGAAAGCATGTTTATTACAGAAGCAACAGGAAATTCTGATGATGCATTGTTAGGAATTGCACCTTCTGTACCAGGAAAGATCATCAATCTAAGTGTTGATGGTTCTAAACAATACTATCTAAATGATGGCGCATTTGTAGCATGTGATAAAAGTGTTACGTATGAAATGAAGAAACAATCATTTGGTAAAGCATTACTTGGTGGAACTGGCGGTTTCTTCATTATGCATACAACAGGTACAGGTGATGTATTAGCTAGTGCTTTTGGAGATATCATGGAAATTCATGTAGATGAACAACACCCAGTCACAATTGATAATGAACATGTCGTTGCTTGGGAAGATACATTAAATTATGAATTGAAGGTTGCTTCAGGTACATTTGGATTTAAGACTGGTGAAGGTGTAGTCGATGAATTCAGTGGCAATGGAGTTGTTTATATCCAATCACGTAATATTCATAATCTAGCAGATACTTTGATTCCATTCATGCCTACAGCTACAAATAATAACTAATAAAAATGTCATAAGATCAACTCTTATGACATTTTTTATTTTATTGAATTTTTGAATGATCTACCAATAATAGGATTAATGAATGCAGCTAATATTAATCCTATAGCCATCTTCAACAACATATCTTCTTCACCAAAGAAAGTGAAACTCGCAATAAAGAACATAATAGAAAAGAACCACCTAACATAATAAATAACTGTTTTAAGTGCACGTGTAGAAAAATCTTCTTGTGACACCTTACGTTGACGTTCTTCTTCCAGTATTTCTATTTCTCTTATTTCTTTTTCTCGTTTTAGTTCTTCTTTTATGTTCATTGTTTTGATCCTTTTATCATTCTAAAAATCTCACTATTATATAACTCTATATTATACCGAGTTTTTAATGTAACAATGCATTTGTATTGTTTGCATCTTACATAATATTGAAAGTCACGCCTTCCTTATCCTAATTGTATAAAATAGATCCACTCAAGAATAATACTTGATTATAAGATTAATTCCTTGATAATCCCAACCAATACTTTTTTTCATTGGATAATGTTTTCCTTTATTCCTTAAGATTTCGGGACACCATGTTCTAATCACTTGATTAGAATTATACAAAACTATAATACTCATATTTGCTTTTAACGCTTCTTCGCATTCATATTTTATATAACTCCTAAAATCTAAGTTATGTCCTCTCACACAATACCGTTTAGTACTATTATTACTAGAACAATATCGGCAACTCCCAGCCGTAACTAAATTAGTAAATTCTCCAACAACTAAAATGAAAGTTTTTGATCTATCCAATCTTTCTTTTAAAGACTTCTTGATAGAACAATTTAAACTTGTATCTCTTGCTTGAGTATATTCGTGTGCATCAATAAAATCAAAAGATAAGATGTTATCATTCTTCCACTGATAAAGCTTATCAATAGCATCTTTATCATGTTCCCAATCACCAGCAATATAAGTTTTAGTTCTATATGCCATTATTTCAGCATCTCCCTTATTTTTTCATATACTTCATTTAAAGCAATAATATAAATCTTTCCTTGAATGTGCTCTTCATTTTCTAATAATGTTTTTTCTATTAGCTCAAACGACTGCTGATAAGAAAGATTAGCTCTCGATCTTCCTGTACCAATTAATGGAATATACAATGGATACCCTTGACCATTGTAATCATAAAATTCAATTAGCTTAATAATTGCATTCCTTATTTTATCCTTATCAGAATGAGCTATATTATTTTCATCAAAACAAGATATATTCAATAAGTAAGTCATCCCATGTTGAGTATCAAAAGGCACAATAGTTCCTATAGGGTAAACTTCAGTGTGTGATAAATTCGAATACTGCATATCTAATGAAT
>CAVCCE010000201.1:0-3512 GCA_963600555.1 Duodenibacillus sp. | reverse complement strand
ATCAATACCAACGATTTCGTTATAAACTGTTTCAGCTTCTGTTACAGCAGCTCCCACAGCCTTTGTTGTAACAGTTGCACCACTGATAAGTGGCATAGAATCTGTAGAAGTCAAACCAATAACTTCATTCTTGTAGTCATCTTTGAATGCCTTATCACCCTTACCAGCAGTTTCAGAGTTTTCCAATCCTTCATAACCAACAATATTTCCATCGTTGTCAAAAGCAATTGCAAACTTGAAACCATCAGAAGAATAACCAGTATTATGAAGAGTGAATACATAACCTTCACCATCAGCTTCATAGATACCATCAATTAAATCAGTTTCATCTGTAACATAATCAGAAGTTACATCTGTAAATGTTCCATTAGGGAAGAACTGTTCTAATGTTGCTTCAACTTGTTTTAATGAATTTGCTGAAATAACAGGTTCTGTTACAGCATTTACTGCAGATAACAACAAACCAGCACAAGCACTTACTGCACCTAGAAGAACTGTTTTATATAAACTAGAATTCTTATCCATATCGTCCTCCTATGCCTCATCCACTGTTTCAACAACAGCTACTTCATTTGTTTGGATCATTGCAGATTCTTCCGTATTACTTAATGTAATACCAACTGCTAATGTAATAACTACAGCAACAGCAGAAACAATTAAGACATTTCTCTGTAATTTCTTAGCATCTTTGATCTGTGATCCATCGCATAACTTATCAATTGCTGGAGTCAACATATTCATTAATAGAATAGAGAATAAAGCACCATCTGGTAATGAAGCCTTCCATCTAATCAATAATGTCAAACAACCAGCACAAATAGCGAATAAATATTTACCTGGAATAGATACTGGTGTTGTAACTGGATCTGTAATCATAAATACACCACAGAACAATACCCCACCAACTAGTAGGTTGAATATCGCAAATTGAATGCCAGAACCATGTGCAAGACCTACGATCAATGAAACAACGAATACTGTAACAAAATATGTAACAGATAATCTAGCATCAATAACTTTCTTGTAGATCAACCATGCACACAAAACAACCAACACGATTGCACAGCTTCCACCAATAACAGTTGCATAGTTACCAAATAACATAGCACTCATTCCACCTACATCGGAAATCACTGTAGATACAACACTTTGTCCAGAAGCCCATCCTTTTGTAGCCATAGATGTTAAAGGTGTAGCACCTGATAATACTTCACTTGTAACATTTGAATCAACACTTGATCCAAAGCTATTCATGATCAAAGCTTCACCAAATGCTGCTGGGTTAAAGATATTTTGGCCAAATCCACCAAATACCAATTTACCAAACACGATGGCAATCACTGTAGAAACAAATATTGCATAGTAACTAACATCAATCTTTGTAATTAACACAATGATGATACCAGTGATCCAACCATAAGAACGAGAAACATCCTTCTTAATGTCCTTAGAACCTGTAATCTTAAAATAAATAGATTCTGTAATTAATGCAGCCACAACAGCACAAACAGCCATTAATACGACTCTCAATGCATATTGTGCTCCAAAACGAATCCATACCATCCTGCAGAATATGCTAATACGATTACTAACGCAAACGTTAAGTAACACATGATATCTGTTGTAGATTGCTTATTACGATAGTTTGGAGAAGGTTTAAATGTAAACTTCATACTTATTTCTTACCTCCTTGTAAACGAAGGAAATTCTTTGCACGTCTAACATTTTCAGTGACATCGATCTTAGATGGACACATATATGTACATAGACCACATTCAATACAATCCATTGTATGTAGTTTATTAAGTGTTGCTTCATCCTTGATCTTAGCAGCAGCCGCAATACGTACTGGCTGTAAGCCACTTGGACATGTCGTTGTACAGTTTCCACAACGCAAACATGCAACTTCATCCTTTTCTTTATATTCAATAACTGTTAGACCATTATTTTGTGGTGCAATAACAAATTGATCATTTGGTATCGTCTTACCCATCATAGGTCCACCAGCAATCAATAATACATTGTCAATGCCTTCCTTGTATCCACCAACAGCTGAAATGATTTCACATGCTTTTGTACCAACTGGAACATAAACATTCTTTGGATCATTTAAAGCATCACCAGATACTGTTACATATTTATGTGTAATAGGCATTCCATTATCAATAGCATTACCTAAAGCAATTGCAGTAGAAGCATTGTTTAAGATCATACCTGCTTCAATAGGTAAAGCGTTATAACGTTTTCCTGTTAGTTCATAAACAAGTGTACGTTCCCAACCCATTGGATAGATATTTGGAACTGTTCTAACTTCAATTGGTGTTCCTTCAAAAGTCTTCTTCAAATCTTCGATTTGTTTCTTCTTATCTTCTTTGATTGCGATGCAACCCTTCTTTGCTTTTGATAATTTAAATAGTGCAAGTGTACCAGTCTTTAAAAGATCTAAGTTTTCTTCAATGTTCTTATAATCTGCTGTAAGATATGGTTCACATTCCACTGCATTCACTGCAAACAAATCAACATTTTCAGGTTTCATATACTTTACGTATGTAGGGAAACCTGCACCACCTAGTCCTAACATTCCAGAATTCTTAACAAATTCAAGAAGTTCTTCCCATGTAGCTTTTTCATAATCAAATTCAGCAAACGCTCTAACTGTCGTATGCTTATGATCGTTTTGAATCTTTAAATGTTCTGCCTGTGCCATGCCAGATGTCATGAATTTTTCTACTGCAGTAACAGTTCCTGATACTGGAGAGAAAAGTGGCAGATAAAAACGGTCATTTCTTTCAGCAATTTTTGTGCCAACTTGCACTTCATCACCAACTTGTACGCATGGAGTGCATGGGGCATTTCCATTCACAAGTGGAATATAGACATAATCTGGATCAATGGACTTTAAAACTTCTTTATCCATTGTAAGATCCTTATGTCCATCCAGGTGATAATGCATTGGTCCTGTAAATAATGACATATAGTCCTATCCTCCTAACAAACGTTACTATTTTACCATTATTTCCCACTTTATTCCAAATAAGTCTAAGTTTTCTACACACTTTTTCACATACAGATTCTAAAATATGTATGAATTGATATTTTCCGTAAAAAATGAACATTTGAACAGTGATTGAAGTGTTTGTTGATATCAAATATACGTGCTACAATACGGAAGTTATGAAAAAAAATATATTGATTAAAACATTATTGATTGGATCTATCCTAACAGGATGTTCCTCTACAACAACAGAACAAGAAACTTCAACAGTTAGTGATTCTTATTCTAATACATCATTAACAGAAGTATTTGATACTGTATTTTCATTCAAAGAATATTCAACAAATACAGAATTATCAAAGTCCCACTTTAAAACAAGTGAAAATTTATTACAAAAATACACACAGTTGTTTGATATCTATAATGACTATGATGGCATCAACAATCTAAAGACAATTAACGATAACGCTGGAATACAACCAGTAGAAGTAGACCAAGTTATCATCGATCTATTAGA
>CAVCCE010000200.1:0-3535 GCA_963600555.1 Duodenibacillus sp. | reverse complement strand
ATACAGGATATGTGAATCAAAGATATATTCCGATGATGAAAGATGCTGATTGGATCATATTAGAAAGTAATCATGATGTAGATATGTTGATGCATACATCTCGTCCACAATTCTTAAAACAAAGGATCTATGGAGATGATGGTCACTTGAATAATGAAGATTGTGCGCAAGTTTTAAAACAAATCGTTACAAAGAATACAAAGATGATCATTCTTGCTCATTTAAGTGAACAAGCAAATACAAGAGAAAAAGCATTAGAAGTAACAAGTGAAGTATTATTAGATATAGAAGATATAAATGAGAATCTAGTTGTATGTGCTGCAGGGCAATATGAAATGATTCATAAAGGAGAAAACGATGAAGAAATGGATCTGGGTAGCGTTAAGCGGTTTATTGGTTTGGAACATCATTCTTAGTGTGCGTGTAGTTGGAATTTCTTCATCTAGTAGTGACGGTAGCGTCGTTGTACATAATAAAGTGGATACGAATGATATTTCTAGTGTCGTGGAAAGTGTCAAGGTTAGTATCGTTAGTGTAGAAAGTGATAGAGATACTTATTCTGGCGTCGTTGTGGAATCAGATGATGATTCTTTATATGTCATTACGGTTTCAGAGGTAAAAGACAGTGAAAATTATATCGTGTTTGACTCTGGTAGTAAGAAAGTAGCTACTCTAGTTGGTTATGATAATGATACAGATCTATGTGTATTAAAATGTGATGTGGATTTTCATGTAGATAGTTTTTCATTAGATAGTGAAGATATTGAAAAAGGTCAGAATGTAGTAGGTATTGGTGGAAGAAATAGTTCTGTTGGGAATATGACAGTATCTTATGGTGTATGCAGTGATGAAGGAAGTTATCAGATGCATACAGATTCAAACTATTTAAGTACAATGTTGGAAACAGATATGAACGTATCAGAAAAACAATATGGTGGTGCATTGGTGGATCTTAGCGGAAGCTTGGTTGGAATTATGACACACCATCCACAAAATGCTTCTACGCATATGAGTTATGCGGTATCTGTAGATGAAATAAAGAATGTCTATAAACAAATCAAAAAGGATGGTTCTGTAACAAGAGGTACTTTAGATATTACTGTTCGTGCTATCAAAGATATGGAATCTTATGAAAAGAATGAGAATGGTTTTGAATTGGATACAACAGAGGGTTTGTTTGTATCTAGTGTAAGTGAATCTTCTTGTGCAAATGGTGTATTGATGCATGGTGATAAGATCATTAAGATCAATGATGAATCTATGGATTCTATGAGTGATTTTAGAGATTTTCAATATAGTAATGAAAGTGGAGAAGAAGTAGAAATCGTTTATGAAAGAAATGGTGAGTTGAATACTTCAACGGTGGTCTTGAAATGATACGTGTAATTGCTTGTGGAAAAGTTAAAGAAAAATGGATGAGGGATGGAATTGAAGAATATTCCAAACGAATCCAACCATATGAAAAGCTAGAAATCTTAGAAGTAAAAGATGAAAAGACAATTGATGGGAATTCTGAAGCGGATAATATTCGTGTAAAGAATATTGAAGGGGAAAGATTATTGAAGTTGATCAAGGAAGATGATTATGTCATCTTGTTGGATCTGAAAGGAAAAGAAATTGATTCTGTTGCGTTAAGTAAAAAAATCGATATGATCCATACAAGTGGTAAAAGCAAGATTGATTTTGTGATAGGTGGTTCATTAGGTTTGAGTGATGCTTTGATTCAACGTGCAAATGAAAGATGGAAAATTTCAGTGAATACATTTCCGCATCAATTGTGTAGAATAATAGTATTAGAACAGATTTATCGTGCTTTCAAGATCTTGAATCACGAACCATATCATAAATAGGGGTAAAAATATGAATCGTTGTGCAGGTGTTTTAATGCATATTACTTCACTTCCTTCTCCATATGGAATTGGAACAATGGGGAAAGAAGCTTATGCTTTTGTAGACTTTTTAAAAGAAGCTGGTCAAACATATTGGCAGATCTTACCAATAGGTCCAACAGGTTATGGGAATTCTCCATATCAATCATTATCTTCATATGCAGGTAATCCTTACTTGATAGATTTAGATCTATTGTGCGAAGAAGGATTGTTAGAAAAAGAAGAACTCGAAGATATCGATTGGTCAGATGATACGACACTTGTTGATTATGGAAAACAATATAACAATCGATACAAAGTATTGAGAAAAGCTTGCAATCGTTTTGTTACAAAAGATCCAACGGAATATTATGCATTCTTAAAAGAAGAAAGTTCATGGTTGAAAGATTATGCAATCTTTATGGCAATCAAAGATGATCGAAAGGGAGAGTCTTGGACTAATTGGCCGAAAGAATTAAGAAATCATAGATCAGAAGAGGTAAGACAAGAAGCATTGCGTTTAACAGATTCTGTAATGTTTTATACAAGGATGCAATATTTCTTTTTTAAACAATTAAAAGCATTAAAGAAATACGCAAATGAGAATGGAATACAGATCATTGGTGACCTACCATTCTATATTGCTTCAGATTCTAGTGATGTATGGGTTGATCCTGAACAATTTGTTATGGATGAAAATACATACCAGATGAAAGAAGTAAGTGGGATGCCTTGTGATGATGCGAATCCAAATGGTCAAAAGTGGGGAAATCCTTTGTTTGATTGGGAAAGGATGAGAAATGATGGATATACATGGTGGATCAACCGAGTCAAACATGTCTTAAAAGGATGTGATGTATTACGCATCGATCATTTTCAAGGGTATCATTCTTTCTATGCTGTACCAAATGAAGGAGAAGCAAAAGATGGTCATTGGGTCAAAGGACCAGGTCTAGAGCCATTCCATAAATTAGAAGAAACGATTGGAAAAACAAAGATCATTGTTGAAGATCTAGGTTATTTAAATGATGAATTTAAACAAATGATAAAAGACAGTGGATATCCTGGAATGAGAATATTAGAGTATGCATTTGATAAGAATGATACGTATTCTTTATACATGCCATTTAATCATGAAAAGAATAGTGTCGTTTATACAGGTACTCATGATAATCATACGATTCTTTCTTGGAGCAAGATTGAAAAAGATAGATGTGAAAGAATGTGTAAGTATCTAGGAACTGATGGAAAAGATGTAGTAGATACGATGCTAAGATGTATGTATGCTTCACCATCCGACGTAGCGATTTCTCAGATACAGGATTGGTTGAAATTGGATGATTCCAGTAGAATGAATGATCCATCAAATTACCAAAATGCATGGCGCTTTAGAGTAAAAAAAGGTTCCTTGAGCACTACATTAGCGAAAAAAATGAAAGAAATGATGTTGATGTATGCAAGAAATAATTGGGAGAATTCTTGATAAATATCGGTTATTATTGCGTTTCTAAAAAAAGTTTAAATGTAAACGCTTGTAAGTTTAGAAACGTTGTAATAAAATAAATCTAGTAAATGAATCAGGAGGAAGAATTCAAAATGAAACAGATTTCAGTTACAGTTATTGACCCTGTTGGATTACACGCTCGTCCTGCTACAGTAGCAGTAAA
>CAVCCE010000199.1:0-3548 GCA_963600555.1 Duodenibacillus sp. | reverse complement strand
CACAAGGCGTTTCCGCAGTATTGACTTGTATATAAAGTCAATACTGCGGAAACGCCTTGTGAAATCACTGTCGCTAAAGCTACTCCAGCTACTCCCATATGAAATACGATAACAAACACCAAATTCAATATAACGTTCAATGCCCCAGCAATTGCCAAATAGTAGAGTGGTCTTTTTGTATCGCCAGCAGATCGAAGTATCGCAGTCGCAAAATCATATACTAACGTAAATATGATTCCTGAAAAATATATCTTCATATACAAAGAACTAAAATATAACAGATTATCTGGAGTATCCATCATCTCTAATAATGGCGTAGAAAATAGAATACCAATCAACATCAATACGATTCCAAATACAATTGAAATACAGATCGATGTATGTGTTGCCTTTGAAGTATTTGCATCATCTCTAGCACCTATATACTTTGAAACTACTACATTTGTACCAACTGACAATCCATTAAATAAAGATATTAATAGAAAGATTACACTACTTGTAGCACCCACTGCCGCTAGTGCTGTTTCTCCCGAGTATTTTCCAACTACTATCGTATCCGCCGCATTGAATATCATTTGAAGACAATTCATCAACATCAATGGAACAGAAAATAAAAAGATATTCTTCAACAAGTTTCCTTGTGTCATATCTAAGTGATAACTCTTCTTCATAATTATGTCCCTCGTTCCTATCATACAACAAAAAAGGGATATTTCTATCCCAATTCTATTATTGTATCTTCACTTTATTCCAAAGATCACTTAATTTTTTTGTTAGTTTTTCATTGTAATGGAATGTTTCATCATTCACTCCATCTGTACGAGGTGAATATGCATCAATTTCAAAGTAATCACCATCTTCACCAGATAGATATTCTTCAACATCCTTGCGTACAGGTGTATAGCCTACATATTCGGAATTCGCTAATTGAACATCATAACTAATTGCGTAGTTGATAAATTCATTCGCTAAACCTGAACAAGAAGCATTCTTTGGAATGACCATTGCGTCTACCCACTTATTTGTACCTTGATCTGGTTCATACCAAGCCATATCCATATTTTCACTTAATACATATGCAGCATCACCAGAATACATGACCGCAATTCCTTTTTCATAATTAACCATGCCATCAATGACTTCATCTGTTACATAAGATGGTTCCATCGTATTATTCATTTTTCTTAACCATTCATATGCTTCTTGAATCTCATCTTCATCATCTGTATTCATAGAATAACCAAGTGCTTTAAAAGCCACCATAAAACCATCACGTTGAGAATCATAGAAATAAATATTTCCCTTGTAATTTGTATCTCTTAAGATTTCCCATCCTTCTTTCTTAACAGTTTCTTCATCTACAACTTGTTTGTTATAAACGATACCAACCGTGCCCCAGAAATAAGGAACAGAATATACACCATCTGGATCAAAAGACTCTCTCATTTCAACGACCGCAGGATTTAAGTCACTTTCATTAGTAATTTGTGATTTGTTTAAAGGTTGTAACATATCTTCAGAAATCATTCTTTCAATCATATAGTCACTAGGAATGATGACATCATAAGAAGAACCACCCAATAACTTTGTATACATGATTTCATTAGATTCAAACGTATCATAATTCACTCTAGCGTTATACATTGTTTCAAAATTAGAAATAACATCTTCACCAATATATTCACCAGCATTATATACATTAATAACATTGCATCCAAACTCTTCTTTCGCATCCATTACTTGTTCAACTGTAGTATAAGAATCACCACATCCAGTTAACATAACACAAACAGTTGTAGCTAATGTTACTCTAGTTATTTTCTTCAACAACATTTTTCTTCTTTCTCCTTTCACGAATTACAGGAACGACATTTACAATGATCAATACAGCTGTAACGACATAAACAATGATTGCACTCAATGCATTGATTGTTGGATTTACTCTCTTTACATTTGAATAAACATAGATTGAAATGTTAGATACACCAGGGCCTGTTGTAAATAGCGAAATAACAAAGTCATCGAATGACATAGAGAAAGCTACCAAAGCACCCGCAACGATTCCACCTTTGATTTGAGGAATAATGACTTTAAACATTGCTTGTATAGGCGTACAGCCAAGATCCATCGCTGCTTCTGCCAAGTTTGGATCTAGAGTCCTTAATCTAGGCATAACAGAAAGAATGACATATGGAATACAGAACGCAATATGTGCTAATAACATCGTTGTAAAACCAGTTTGGATCTTCAAAGAAGAGAACAACAACATAAAGCCGATAGCAGTTACGATTTCAGGATTCAACATTGGTAAATTGTTGACCTGAGTAACGACTTCTCTTAATACCTTCTTAGACTTTGATAGACCGATAGCTGTAATCGTTCCTACAAATGTAGATACGACTGTAGCGATGACCGCAATCAATACCGTATACCAAATTGCTTCCATGATGGAACGATTATGAAACATAGATTCATACCATCTTGTAGAGAAACCTGTAAATCTTGTTAATGACTTAGAACGGTTGAATGAGAACAACACAACATAAAGAATAGGAAGATAAAAGAACGCAAGGATCAATCCAAGATAGATCTTAGAAAAAATATTAGATTTCTTTTTCATGATTAATCCTCCTTTTGTTCCTTATCTAGCTTTCTAGTAATATACATAGAAACCAAGATAATTACTGCCATGATCAAAGATATCGCAGAACCAAAATTCCAGTCACCTGTAGATACAAAGTAATCTTCAATCAAATTACCAATCAATACATATTGACCACCACCTAATAACTTAGGAATAAAGAATGAAGATACCGCAGGTAAGAATACCAATGTAATACCAGATACAACACCACTCAATGAAAGTGGTAACGTTACTCTCAAGAACGTCTGTTTATCATCTGCACCTAAGTCATGTGCAGCTGTAATCAATGATTTATCGATTTTTGATAAAGATGTATAGATTTGTAAGATCATAAAAGGTAAGAAGTTATATACCATACCAATATACACACGTATCTCACTAGGAATGCCTAATCTTCCAAGGATTCCCTTCCATGCATATGTTCTTACAAGCATATTGATCCACATTGGTAAAGTAACTAATAGAACTGTTAGAGGTTGTGATTTTGGATTCTGTTTTGCCATGATATAAGCAGTAGGATAACCAATCGCAATACAAATAACAGTTGTAATAAATGCCATCTTTAAAGATTTCCACAAAACACTAGGAAAGATAGAATCCGAAAAGAATCGAGTGAAATTTTCTAATGTAAATGTCAATGTAAGCACACTATTCCCCTGTACTGTGAATGCATACAATACGATCATTAACATTGGAACAATGATCATTGCGATCATCCATACAATGTATGGATATACTAATTTAGAAAAAGATTTCATGTTAGTTCATCTTTCTCATGACATGAATGTCTTCAGGGTTCCATTCAAGTCCTACTCTTTCACCAACTTCATGACGATCCGTTGTTTCCAACTTCAACTCACGACCTTGTGTAGAGAATGTAATTTGGTAATCACCTTCTGTGATA
>CAVCCE010000198.1:0-3555 GCA_963600555.1 Duodenibacillus sp. | reverse complement strand
ATCTTTTTACAGCATCTTGATAATTCTTATAGATGACTTCGTAATAGAAGATACCTAAAGCTAATACTGCCGCAACTAACACTAGTAGTGATTCACGGAGTGTAAATTTATGTTTCAACATCATTCATTACCTCCTTCATTCTTACATGTTATTTCAATCGTTGCGGATACCTTTCCACTATCATCTCCATCCGCTACTGTACTAGATACCGTAACATATGTCGTTCTATCATCTTTCTGTAAGACATCAACTACTTTACTAACTGTAGTCAGATCTGTTAATGATGTATATACATTCACTTTCTCATCTGTAATCGTAATATTTGTGATAGATACATAAGGTAATACATCTTCATCTATCATCTTTAAGATATCTGTACGATTCAAACAAAACTTCTCACTATCTGATAAGAAAGATCCAACTAGTGAATTATATTGTTCAGAAATAGAATCATAATCTTTTAATTCTTCATTCAATGTCGCAATCTGTTCATTACTTGTATTATATGCCGACTCTAATGAACTTGTCTTAGACAAGTAATCAATGACACCAAACTTCGTAAATAAAGCTAATAACACAAGAAATACACCAAACAAGATCAATGATTTCTTATTATTCTCTGCTTCCTTATCTACCACAAAGTTCATTGTTTTCTTTGTAGGATAAGTAACTTTTTTCAATTTCACTTCTTTAGAAAGTATATTCTTCTCTGACATATCACTTACCCTCACTTGCGCCATACGCTAATAAACCATTCATGATATCTTCATCATCACTGATTGGTGTTACATTCAAGCTCACTGCTTCTTTAATAGATTCAATCAACGCAGGAAAATGATATCCTCCACCAAAGTAATACAACGTACTTAACGTATTCTCTTGGTTTTCATATGTGTAATAATTGATAGCTCTCATGATTTCTACTGCGATATAATCATTCACATCTTTCATCTTTTGATGATGTAATACATCATCCTTATTATTCTTTAGATACTCTAATGCGATATGCTTATCACAGAACAGCACATCCGCAGCTACATCCACCATAGATGAAATGCCTAGATCAATGACTCTTCCCGTTTCAAATACACCATCTTTATACATATCAATCCTTGTATGTGTATATCCGATATCAGCAATAGCGATATCTCCTTCTTTATCTAATAACATCTGTGATACCGCAATCTTTCTAGGAATCGCTCTAACTAGTTTCAATCCTGCTTTCTTCATCATCTCCGTATATAATTCAATACGTTCTTTCTTAACAGCACCAACTAATAATTCAATTTCTTTTGGATCACCCTTATCATCATTGATATAACGTACTACCGCATAATCATAAACATATGCATCTTTATCTTTACCAATGACACTGCTTAATTCATAAGGTAGATTGACCATCAATTGTTTCTCACTCATAAATGGCATCGTTGTTTTTGTGAAGTAGATTTCATTATCTGGAATGACCAAAGCACACTTCTTTGTCTTAAAACCATTTTCTTTTACAGCTTGTTTTAAGACATCACTCATTCCATCAAACGCAACAAACTTCTCTTCTTCAAAAACATGATCTGGTGTATCAATCAATACACATCCTGAATCATCAACAAGTTTGATCGTACCTGTTCCGATATCGATTCCCAATACTTTCTTGTTCATAGAATTACCTCACATTCCTAAAAGACTCATATACCAGCTCACTATCTGTGAACCTACTAACAACGATATATATGTAGCGATAGATATAGATGGACCAAATGGAATCTTATTCTTTCTTCCAATCAGTACAAACAACAATCCAACTACACAAGCTAATATGACATTGAATAAACTACCTAGGATTCCTAGATACAACCCTACCACAAAGAATAGTTTGATATCTCCTCCACCCATCGCTTCTTTCTTCAATATCTTTTCCATAACAAGCGTAATGATCAAGATACTTCCTCCAATCACTACACCACTCACTAAACCATCTAAGCTAAAACTAAATAGTAACCACCATACGATTCCAAATAAGATAAATCCATCTGGTATCTCATAGGACTTTAAATCTGATAATGACAACCCATATAGACATGTAATCAATCCAAGATCTCTTACCATTGTTAGATCAATGCTTCCATGTATCAATACATATACAACAAATAGAACGCCTAACAATCCTTCACTCAATACATATGTAATCGATAGTTTTGTTCCACAATATCTACATTTTCCTTTCAAGAAAATATAAGAGAATACAGGAAACAAATCTAAGATTCCCAATGTATGACCACATACATCACACTTACTTCTACCAGTCCACCATTTCTCATGTGCTATGATTCGATCACTTACACAATTCAAGAAGCTTCCAAATACGCTTCCTAGAATAAACGCTAAAACGATACAATAGACTAACAGAAACCTATCAACATAAATACTCATGATTTCCCTCCAGTCCATTCATATGTAATAGAACCATCTTTCACGATGACTTCAATTACCATCGTTCCAGCTTTTCCAGTATATGTCTTACCATCTACTTCTGGATTCTTAGAAGAGTTATACCCTTTTGGTTTCTCTCCTACGATCGTATTGGTAACACTATCGAAGTAACCAATATAACTACCATTGATGTAGTGTTCACAATCTCCATTACTATTCGAACAATCATTGACTGGACACTGTGTTCCATTCAAACTATTGATCTTCGCTTCACTTTCACATGTATTGAGATAACCTGAATCATTTCCACTGCTTACATGAAAATCTATCCATCCTAGTCCACTTCCTATCAGAAATAATACTTCTATAGCGATGATAATGATTGCGACTAGCTCAATCAAACTTACTCTACCCTTGTTATTCATATTCAACACTCACCGTTTCTATGGATCGAACAGAAAATGTTTGATCTACATAAGGCGTAGAATCTTCATTTACACCAACTTGTAATGTAACTGTAAACACATCATCTGCATATGTAATCGTACATTTTGCGCCCAGTGAATCACTATAGCTCTTAGATGACAATAAACGATTAAAGCTTGTCCCATCTCCTATCGCTAACTGTCCATATCCATCTGTGATATTTCCATCACTATCTAATGTATATAAACTAGTTAAGTTATTTTCTAACGCATAAGTAACGGAATAGAATTCATCAACTGTATTTCCGTTCAATGTGATCTTATTTGTATACTTCAATTCATTGGATATCAAAGTCTGTAATGTCGTAAATAATTGATAGGAAGAAGAATAACGAACAGAACGCTTGTACTGCTTAGAAGCTAAAGTAACACCTCTAACTAGACCAACACTGATCATACCAACTAAAAGTACCGTACATAACATCTCTGTTAATGTAAAGCCGCTTTGATGATTTCTTTTTACAGTACTCTTCTTTCTCATCATTCACTCCATCTCAATAGTAATAATAATTTCCATCCTGTGATTTCTTCACTTGGATGTTTGTTTTTGTAGAACCACTGTTTCTTTTGATTGTTACGCTTGCGCTACTATCCACTGTATCGGAATCACTGATCGTAAAGTTACGAATCATTTCTTTC
>CAVCCE010000197.1:0-3565 GCA_963600555.1 Duodenibacillus sp. | reverse complement strand
AGATAGAATATATCGTTAATGATCTGTTAGAAATTAAGAATATATTGTAAAAAAACTTATCCTAATCGATAAGTTTTTCTTTATGTTCTATTTGTTTTGGCTCAGGTAATTTTAATTCTAGCTTTTGTTTTGTAAGACTTTCAATAAATATTTTTGCGAGCCACACAACAACGACCAATGTAAGTAGCGGAATCAAACAAGAAGTAACTAACATAATTGCTGTTGCTTCAATGAAATTATTCAAAGCATTTTGAGCCCATTCATAACCTTCTGATACAGAGTTCGTAACTGAAGAAACTACATTAGAGAATCCACTCGCAATTTGTTCCCAAACAGATTTTTCTTCTGTATCTTCTGTAGAAGAAGCTGTTTCTTCATCTGAAGAATCAATTGCTTGATCAATTGATTGTTGAATAGATGCATTATATGTATTATCGATAGCACTGGTTATGCATACACTGATTGGAATAATAGATAGTGATACAATCGCGACAGTGATGATTTTGATTCCATTTAGTAAGAGCTTATCTTTCTTCTCTTTGATATTCATCCATACCGCAACAAGTATAAATAGAATTCCAATAGCAGCAATAAAACAAGATACTGTTCCAATGATCGTTAACAAATACTTCTCAAGATATAAAACAGCTAGGATAGCTAGGAAAACAGTAGATAGATCCGCTAGCTTGGTTGCGATAGGTGTTCCTGCATCACCAGGAATCAAAGTAATCAATGCTGAAGCAGAAGTTGATGCAGCAAGTAATTTAGTGACATTTGATTTCTTTTCATCCAATATTTTTGTGATGAAAGTATACGTTTCTGGTTTGCTCAACCATGAACGGATAAGTGTTAATAATAGTGCTAATATGATTAATGTTATTCCTGTGATGATCCATTTTTTCTTGTTGTTTTTGAAAATTTCTTTCATAATTTCTTCCTCTAATGAAAATTATATCATTATTTGAAAACTTTTATGCTAAATAAACTAGTATAATAATGAACATATATGAGGAGGAACTAGTATGAGTATCGTAAAAGAGACTATGAGTTATGTTGAAAAATGTGATCCTGAAATTGGTAAAGCTTTGAATGCTGAATATCAAAGACAAAAGGATAACATTGAATTGATTGCAAGTGAAAACATTGTTTCTGAAGCTGTAATGATGGCAATGGGAAGCGTTGCTACAAACAAGTATGCTGAAGGTTACAGTGGAAAGAGATACTATGGTGGATGCCAAGTTATCGATGAAATCGAAACGATTGCGATTGAACGTGTAAAGAAATTATTTGGTGCAGAATATGCGAATGTACAACCTCATTCTGGTGCCTCAGCAAATTTAGCTGTTGAATATGCAGTTTTAAAACCTGGTGATACATTGATGGGAATGAGCTTGGATGCCGGTGGACATTTAACACATGGTTCTCCAGCCAATATCTCTGGTAATTACTTCAATATCGTTAGTTATGGTGTAAATGCTGATGGTTATATTGATTATGACGAAGTAGAAAAGCTTGCGATGGAATGTAAGCCAAAGATGATCTGTGCAGGTGCGAGTGCATACCCTAGAGTTATTGATTTCAAGAAATTCAGAGAAATTGCTGATAAGTGTGGTGCAGTTCTTTGGGTAGATATGGCTCATATTGCAGGTCTTGTCGCTGCAGGACTTCATCCTTCTCCAGTTCCATATGCTGATGTAGTTACTTCTACGACACATAAAACACTAAGAGGACCTCGTGGTGGATTTATCCTAGCTACAGAAGAAGCTAATAAGAAATACAACTTTAATAAAGCGGTATTCCCAGGTACACAAGGTGGACCACTAGAACATATCATTGCTGCTAAGGCTGTATGTTTTGGTGAAGCATTAAAACCTGAATTTAAAGAGTATCAAAAGGGTATCGTAGAAAATTGTTCTGCTTTAGCAGATAGTTTGAATAAGTACGGATTTAAACTCGTTTCTGGCGGTAGTGATAACCACTTGGTATTGGTTGATCTAACAAACTTCAACATTACTGGTAAGTTCATGCAAGCTGCTTGTGATGAAGTAAATATTACTTTAAACAAGAACAGTATTCCAAATGAACCATTATCACCATTTGTAACAAGTGGTGTACGTATTGGTACAGCAGCTATTACAACAAGGGGATTTGTGAAGGAAGACATGGATGCAATTGCTGAATGTTTATATTTAGTAGCTAGCGACTTTGAAAAGAATAAAGAAGAGGTTAAAGCTAAGGTAAAAGCGTTGACAGATAAATATCCTTTATATGAATAATCATGATGGAAGACAAAAAAGTCTTCCATTTTTATTTTGTGTGGATTATAATTCTTTCGACAAGATATGACGAAAGTAAATGAACTAAAAATAGAGAATATTAATTTTATTCGTAAATATTTTTATAAAGAAGAAATTCTTACTAAGAATCAATTACATGATCTAACAGGAATTTCTCTTGCTGCCTGTACAAATGCATTAAAAGAACTCGTTGATTCTAAAGAAATCATTCAAATTGATGATGCAAGTTCTACGGGTGGTAGAAAGTCTAAACAATATCAATTGAACCCAACGTATTCTTATTTTTTAAAACTACAAGTGTTAAAAAATAAAGATTCAGAGAGTGTTATTTCTTCTCTTTGTAATCTTGATGGGGATGATATCACTAGAAAAGAAATCACGAATGAACAGGTAACTTCAAAAGATATTCTTTCAGTTATCAAACAATATAAAAAGAATCAGAAGATTGATTGCATTTTAATAAGTGTTCCTGGCATCTGTGAGAATGGATATATGTCTATATGTGATTGTAAATGTATAGAAGGACATCAATTGATTGAAGAAATACATTCTATATGGAAAATAGATGTCATTATAGAAAATGATGTGAATACGGCAGTAATTGGTATGCATGGTATATATCCAAATATAGAAAATATGGCATTGATCTATCAACCATCTAAAGAATATCTAGGATGTGGTCTTATTATTCACGGACAACTTTATAATGGCTTTCAACATAGAGCTGGGGAATTAAGATATCTACCTGATTATTCAGAGAAAGAACAATCTAAGATTCAAAAGAAAGATCCTAAAGCGTTTTTATTGAATCGTATCAAGATCATTGAGGCAGTTGTATCGCCAGAAATGATTGGCTGGTACTCTGATTTCTTTGATGATGAGATGGAATCTGATAATGATATACAAATCAAACATATGAAATCTTTGAAAGAGTTAATAGATAAAGGATTATATGAAATTGGTATTCATCATATTTTAGAAAATGGAGGAAATAAATATGTACGCTGATTATCATTTACATTGTGAATTTTCTGATGATTCAAATGAACCAATGGAAAATCAAGTTGAAAAAGGAATTGCTTTAGGATTAGAGGAAATGTGTTTTACTGATCATGTCGATTACGGTATTAAGAAGGATTGGGATGATCCATCAGGTATTGAAGTAAGACATGCAATCGAACATGGAGAAGAAGTAGATCTAGTTTTAGCTAATGTCAATTATCCAGAATATTTTAAGAAACTAAAAGAAATGAAAGAAAAGTATTCTG
>CAVCCE010000196.1:0-3586 GCA_963600555.1 Duodenibacillus sp. | reverse complement strand
CAGTGGCAATGGAGTTGTTTATATCCAATCACGTAATATTCATAATCTAGCAGATGCATTGATTCCATTCATGCCTACAGCTACAAATAATAACTAATAGAGTAGAGTGAAGTAAATCAATTTGATTTACTTCGACCCTCTCATTGCACCGTACGTACGGTTCCGTATACGGCGCTACATTTGTATTGATTCACAACTATCTTAGATAGTATTCAAGCGGATTGACTAATCCTTGTCGATTCGCTTTTCTTATAGCTAGTACTTTTGGACTAAGTACATAATTTATTACGTCCATACCACTCTGTCGATATAATCCAAGTCTTGAATTTGCTACTTTGTATATCTCTTCATTTGTGAAATTACATTTGAATTTCTTGTTTATCATTTGTAGATTTCTATAAATTGTTAGTGGTTTCTTCCATTGTTTTACTATGATTACTCTTATTTTATGGCGTAACCATTGTCCAAATTCGTTTATGAATGTCTTCATACTTCCTATACGAAAATAGTTTATCCATCCTTTTACGATTTGATTCACTTTTAAAAATACATAGGAAAGTGGTTCTGCAGTTGCCACCTTTCTTACAAGTACTTCTTTAATCTTGGCGTATAACCTAGCTTTTCTATCTTTGTTAGGTTTACATTTCCATCCATTAGAGTCTTTCCAAAATGTGAATCCTAGAAAGTTACTTTCCATAGGTCTTACTACTTTTGTCTTAGTAGCACTTACCTTTAAGAATAACTTTCTTTCTAGCCATGAGGTTATTGATTTCATCACTCTGTTAGCTGACATTTCACTTTTAACGAATATGTCACAATCATCTGCGTACCTTACAAATCTTAACCCTCTTTCCTCTAATTCTTTATCAAACTTATCTAAGTAAATATTTGATAAGATTGGTGAAAGTGGTCCTCCTTGTGGTACACCAATTTCTGTAGGTGATTCCAAACCTTTTTCCATTACTCCCGCTCTTAAGAAAGAACGTATTAGATGTAATGTAGTTTTATCGTTAACCTTTTCTCTAAGAATTGAAATTAACTTATCATGATTTACTGTGTCAAAATACTTCTCAATATCTAAGTCTATTACCCACTCGCATCCATAGTTTAGATATCCTAGTACTTTATCTATTGCGTTATGTGCACTTCTATTTGGTCTAAATCCATAACTATTATCACTAAATGATTCATCATAGATTTGACTTAACACTTGTGCTGTCGCTTGTTGTACTACTCTATCTACTACCGTTGGAATTCCTAATGGTCTTTTCTTTCCGTTTGGTTTTGGTATGTAGACTCTTCTTACTGGTTGAGGCTTATATCTCATTTCCATAATCGAAGTTTTAATTTCTTCTTTATGTTTATTAAAATACTCGTCAAATTCACTAACAGACATCTTGTCGATTCCACAAGCACCTTTATTAGCCTTAACTCTTTTAATTGCCTCGTTTAAGTTTTCTTCATTTAAAATCTTTTCAATTAATTCCACTGTCGCTGTCTTCCTTCCTATTTGTAAATATATTTGAAATCATCCCAATTCCTTTCACCATCAAAGATTACGTTTCTTTGTTTTAGGTTATCCTCTTATTCGGACTCTTCAAACATTGCGTATAGTGAAAGACACTATACAAACATTAGACCCTTCGCATCCATTTCCATTACAGAAACTTCTTCGCTACTATAGTCTCAGCTGACTTCTTGCGATAAACCTTATTCCGACCGATGGTACTATATCTGTTTTAAAGCGTCTAGACTTCATCGTTCGCAAGACCTCTCGAGGTAAGATTACACATCTTTAATCTTTCACAACTCCTTGATTTACTCGCTTGGTTTTACGTTTACCTTTTGGACTTCAGTTTGTTATGCAACCTCATCCACCATTTAGCCTTATATCAAGTTTCTGTTCGTGAGCTCGAAAGATTCGCTAGCCACTTCTTTCACTCATAACGTCACCGTTAACAGCTTGTGGTTCACTACACTTGGCGGTAAATACCCGTGGTACAGTTCTCTGTACTAGATGTGTATCATGCTCGACACACATAATAAAGGATGTCTGTGATATACAGACACCCTTTTTTACTTCATGCTTCTAGAAGCAATCAAATTTGCATTTGTTCCTAAAAAATGAGTTACGATGATTTCATCCATCTTAACAGGAGCTTTAACTGAAATCTTTTTGATAGATTCCATAGCTTCATCCATACGACCTAATGGAATTGGAGAATCCGTCATAACTGGTAAAACAGGATAACTGGCACCTTCGATCTTGATCGTTGTCGTTAATGTGCGCATTGGACAAGTTACTTCGTCTTGTGCATATTTCTTACCATTCTCGCAAGAATATCCTTTGATATCTTGAATCATTCCATCCTGTAATGACACTTGGATATGACATCCTTTTGGACAATTGACACAAACTAAATTTCTAGTCTCCATCTTCCATTCCCTCCACGATCAATTCATCTTTGATCTTATCAGTAACGATTGGAATAATTTCCATTTCACTAGGTACCATATTTTCTTTTACTATGATACGTATGATTTCATCTCCACTACGAATCACGATCTTACATTTCTTCATTGGTTTCTTTACTCTAAAATATAATTCAACAATCTTTGGTAGACCTGTTTTATGTAAGCAAGCAGGAACGACATAAGAAATATTTCCTTCCGGTTTGATTGTAAGATAATCATCATCTTGTTTTTCCTTAAAATAACGTATCGTTCCTTCAGCAGCTTTAGAACCCTGTTTAGCAGCATAATCCGCTAAATCATGAACATGTAAACCATTTCCAGCCGCAAAGATTCCTGGAATACTGGTCATGAAATTCTCATCCACATAAGGGCCTTTGATCCTAGAATCCATTTTTATTCCACACTGTTCACCCAAATGATTTTCTGGAATCAAGCCAACAGATAACAATAAGGTATCGACTTCAAGATGCATCTTTTCACTATCAATAGGTTGCATATTTTCATCAACCTTACATACATCAATTGCTTGTAGCCTATCTTTTCCATATACCTTTGTTACTGTATGAGATAAATATAAAGGAATATCAAAATCTTCTAAACACTGTTTAATATTTCTAGCTAGACCATTTGAATATGGCATGATTTCTGCAACACCTAAGACCTCTGCACCTTCAAGATGCATTCTTCTTGCCATGATCAAACCAATATCACCAGAACCCAAGATAAAGACTTTCTTACCAACCATATATCCATTCATATTGATATAACGTTGTGCTTGTCCAGCAGTAAAGATACCTGCACATCGACTTCCATCAATCTGAACAGCTCCTCGATTTCTTTCATAACAACCTACAGTCAATATAATTGCTTCTGATTGTATTGATACAACACCTTCTGATTCATTCTGATATGTCACGGTCTTCTCTGGAGTTATAGAGATGACCATTGTATCTGTCTTGATCTCTACTGATAGATCACTTGCTTGCTTGGAAAATCTTTCCGCAAAAGCAGGACCGGATAATTGTTGTTTAAAAGTAGTAAGACCAAAACCATTATGAATACATTGATTTAAGATACCACCAACTTCTTTATCTCTTTCAATCAACAAGAT
>CAVCCE010000195.1:0-3591 GCA_963600555.1 Duodenibacillus sp. | reverse complement strand
GCTAGATACCCCGCAAGGATATCTCCAAAATTACCTGTAGGAACTGAGAAGTTAACAGGGTCGCCACACTGTATTTCACCACTTTTAACGAGTTGTGCGTATGAATAATAGTAATAAACGATCTGAGGAACAAGTCTACCAACATTGATAGAATTGGCAGAAGAAATCGTAACGTTCTTTAAAGACGCAAGTACTTCAGGATCTTGTGTAGCTTCTTTTACCATTCTTTGACAATCATCAAAGTTGCCTTTTACCGCAATGACTTCGACATTGTTACCAATACTTGTCTGCATCTGTTTCTTTTGTACCGCAGAAACACCAACTTCAGGGTAGAAGACTGTTATAGCTGTATGAGGAACATCCGCAAAACCACTAAGCGCAGCTTTTCCAGTATCTCCAGAAGTAGCAGTTAAGATGGAAATGACATCATTTCTCTTTTCTTTTTGATATGCAGTTGTTAATAAATGTGGTAGTAAAGTTAGTGCGATATCTTTAAACGCACTTGTTGGCCCATGCCATAGTTCCATGAGATATCCATCATTGATTTTCTTTAATGGAACGATAGATGAATCGTCAAACTTTGAATCATATGCGTTATATACACAGTTTTTGATTTCTTCTTCTGTATAATCTGGTAAAAAAGAATGGATGATCGTTGTTGCCATATCTTGATAGGATTGATGAATAAGCTCATCAATGTTAATATGGATATCGATAGATTCAGGTGTATAAAGACCTCCATCCTTAGCTAGACCATGAATAACTGCGTTATGACTTTCTACTTTATCTTTTTTATTTCTACTACTTACATAATTCATACACATCTTCTCCTTGTAATACATCAAGAACTATGATACTATGTTCAAGATTTAAATACAAGTGTTTTTGAAACGAGTACACTTAGGAGGCACTTTATGAATAGTTCAAAAGTTAAAGATGGTGTTCAACAAGCTCCACATAGAAGCTTATTCAATGCACTTGGTTTCACTAAAGAAGAAATGAAAAAACCTATGATAGGTGTTGTATGTTCCTATAATGAAATCGTTCCGGGACATATGAATCTAGACAAGATCGCAGAAGCGGTAAAATTAGGTATCGCAGAAGCTGGTGGTGTTCCTGTTGAATTTCCTGCGATTGCGGTATGTGATGGAATCGCGATGGGACACACAGGAATGAAATATTCATTAGTGACGCGTGATTTGATTGCGGATTCTACAGAATGTATGGCAAAAGCACATGCGTTCGATGGACTTGTGATGATACCAAATTGTGATAAGAATGTTCCAGGATTATTAATGGCAGCAGCACGTATCAATATTCCAACTGTATTTGTATCAGGTGGTCCAATGTTAGCAGGACGTGTGAATGGACAAAAACGTTCTTTATCTTCTATGTTTGAGGCTGTTGGAGAATTTGATGCAGGTAAGATCAACAAACAACAATTAACAGATTTTGAAGAAAATGTATGTCCTACTTGTGGTTCTTGTTCTGGAATGTATACAGCGAATTCTATGAATTGTCTAACTGAGGCAATTGGTATGGGGCTACAAGGAAATGGTACGATTCCTGCGGTATATTCTGCACGTATTCGTTTGGCAAAACTTGCAGGATACGCAGTGATGAATCTTGTAGAAAAAGATATTCGTCCTAGAGATATCATGACGAAGGAAGCATTCACAAACGCTTTGACAGTCGATATGGCATTAGGATGTTCAACAAATACGATGTTACATTTACCAGCTATCGCACATGAGTGTGGAATTGAATTGAATATGGAATTCGCAAATGAAATTTCAGATAAGACTCCTAACCTATGTCATTTAGCTCCTGCAGGACCTACATATATGGAAGACCTGAATGAAGCGGGTGGCGTATATGCAGTCATGAATGAGCTGAAGAAGAAAGATTTGTTGTACCTGGATGGAATGACAGTGACTGGTAAAACAACAAGAGAAAATATAGAAGGTGTTATTAATCGAAACCCTGAAGTAATACGACCAATCGATGATCCATTCTTACCAAATGGTGGAATTGCGGTATTAAAGGGAAATCTAGCACCGGATACGGGAGTTGTAAAACGTAGCGCAGTAGCTCCTGAAATGATGAAACATACAGGGCCAGCGAGAGTGTTTGATTGTGAAGAAGATGCAATACATGCAATTACAACAAGTCAGATCCATGAAGGCGATGTAGTTGTGATTCGTTATGAAGGTCCTAAAGGTGGCCCAGGTATGAGAGAAATGTTGAATCCTACTTCCGCAATCATTGGGATGGGACTTGGTTCTACAGTGGCCTTGATTACAGATGGAAGATTTTCGGGTGCTTCAAGAGGTGCTTCGATTGGACACGTGAGTCCAGAAGCTGCGGTTGGTGGACCAATTGCCTTAGTAGAAGAAGGCGATATGATAGAAATTGATATTTCAAATAATCGTTTAGAATTAAAAGTAAGTGATGAAGAACTTAGAGAACGTAAGTTGAAATGGAAACCTCGTAAGTCAAATATCACAGATGGTTATTTAAAACGTTATCAAGCATTGGTGACTTCTGGTAATCGCGGTGCGATACTAGAACTACCAAAAGAATTAGAGGAATGATGGAGGAGTCTTTATGAAAGTTGGATTGCTTGGACATGGTGTCGTTGGTAGTGGTGTTAGAAAGATCATTGATGAAGGTAACACGAAAGAAACAAAACAATTAGAAATCGTTAAGATCTTAGTGAAAGATGAAAGTGAAATAACAGATGAAAGGATGACAACGGATGCACAAAGTATTCTTTGTGATCCTGATATTGATATCGTTGTGGAATGTATGGGTGGCATTGAACCAGCACATACATATGCAATTGAAGCAATAAAACATGGAAAACATTTCGTTACATCAAATAAGAAGATGTTGGCAACATGTATTGAAGATCTGTATGCATGTTCTAAAGAAAATTCTGTTAGCTTGCATTATGAAGCTAGTTGTGGTGGTGGAATTCCTTGGATGGCAAATCTAGAACGTACAGAAAGAGTAGATCCTGTTGATTCATTTAGAGGTATCTTTAATGGAACAACAAACTATATCTTAAATCGTATGTTTGTTGATCGAAAGAACTTTGATGAAATGTTAAAGAATGCGCAAGATCTAGGATATGCTGAAAAAGATCCAACAGATGATATAGATGGTTATGATGTTCGTTTTAAAGTGGCTTTAAGTTGTTTGAAAGCATTTGGTGTGGCAATCAAACCAGAGTCAATTCCGATGTTTGGAATCCGTCATGTTGATTCAAAGGATCTTGATTATTGTAGAGAACATGGTTATGTATTAAAGATGATTGGAAAAGGTACATATACAAGTGCTGGTATATCCGCAAGTGTCATGCCAACACTAGTAAAGAGTGATGATGTATTTGCGTCAATTCCATTAAACTTTAACGCAATTGAATCAGATTCTAAAACATTAGGAAAAGCTGTCTATATTGGACAGGGTGCAGGTTCTTTACCTACTGCACACGCTGTGGTTCAAGATATGATCGATATTGTATTGAATGAAAACATGGATATGAAGTTAGCACATGATATTTCAATTAATAATGATAAGAAAAAGGGT
>CAVCCE010000194.1:0-3606 GCA_963600555.1 Duodenibacillus sp. | reverse complement strand
TGAATATCCTTCATGCTTGCAGCAAACCAGCCAACATCACCATTGATCAATTTATTTACTTTTACTTCCTTAGGATTTCGAATACCAGCTTCTAATACTTCATACTCAGCACCTGTCTCCATAAAGCGAATCTTATCTCCAACCTTTAATTCACCTTCACGAATTCGTACTAGTGCAATAACGCCTCGATATGGATCATAGAAAGAGTCAAATACCAGTGCTTGTAAAGGTGCATTTGGATCACCTGTAGGACTAGGAATCTTTTCTACGATTTGTTCTAAAACTTTATCGACATTCAGTCCACTTCTTGCGGAAATCAATGGAGCATCACTACAATCCAATCCAATGATATTTTCTATTTCTTCTTTTGTTACTTCAGGTTGTGCGTTATTCATATCTACTTTATTAATAACAGGAATGATTTCCAAATCATTATCCAAAGCTAAATATGTATTCGCTAATGTCTGTGCTTGTACACCTTGTGTACTATCTACAACAAGTATGGCACCTTCACATGCTGCTAATGAACGAGATACTTCATACGAAAAGTCTACATGACCTGGTGTATCAATCAAGTTAAAGAGATACTCTTCCCCATTTTTTGCCTTATATGAAAGCTGTACTGCATTTAATTTGATCGTAATACCTCTTTCTCTTTCCAATTCCATATCATCCAATATCTGCGATTTCATATCTCTTTGTTGAACTGTATCCGTCATTTCAAGAATTCTATCAGCTAACGTAGATTTGCCGTGATCAATATGTGCAATGATACAGAAATTTCGAATATGTTTTTGATCCATTACTCAAATACCTTTCCAACAACTTCACTTGCGTATCCATTTTTAAATGCATCCGCATCCATTCTTTTCTTACCTTCCATTTGAAGTTCAAATACTTTTAATATTCCGCCGTTACAAGCAATTTCTAATGCATGATCATGAAATCCTAATACTGTACCAGCACTTTGTTGAACTTCTTTTACTTCTTTTCTTACTTTATAAAATTTAATTCTTTTTCCATCTAACATGCCATAAGCAATTGGCCAATCAATGAGACCACGAATATGATCATAAATCTTATGAATATCCTCTTGTGAGAAATGAACTTCTTCCTCTTCTCTAGAAATATTATTTCCAATAATGACCTTAGATTCATCTTGTTCAATTCCTGGTAATTTACCATCAATATATTCTTGAAGATGGTCTTTTAACAATTGACATGAAGCATCATTTAATCTCTCAGATAATTCAGCTTGCGTTTCATCTTCACCAATATCCAAATGTACTTGCGCATACACTTTACCAGCATCCATCTTTTTTACCATTTGCATTAAAGAAACACCAGTTTCTTTTTCACCTGCCATGATTGCATGATGCATTGGAGCACCACCACGATATTTTGGTAACAAGGATGGATGAATATTGATACACCCTAACTTTGGATAAGATAATATTGAAGTTGGAACAAATTGTCCATAAGCACATGTCAATATCAGATCAGGCTCATATTTTAAAACAAGATCAACTTCTTCAGTTAATTTTTCTGGTTGAAGACAAGGAATATCATATTTTTCACTTAAAGCATGAACTGGTGTAGGAGTTAATATGTGTTTTCTACCAATAGGTCTATCTGGTTGAGAAACTACAGCTACTACATTACATTCCATATCAATGAGTGTTTGTAAGATACTTACAGCGAACTCAGGTGTTCCAAAAAATATCATTCTAGGCTTTTCCATATAACTCCTCCTAACTCGATTTATCTATTATAACGTAAACAAGAAAGTATTTCATTGCATTTTAAATACCAATTTGATATAATCTCTACTGCTGAGAAGAAGGATGGAGGTGTTCTCATGGCAAATATCAAATCACAAAAGAAGCGTGCATTGACAAACCTTAAGAGACAGAATGCCAAAGCTGGACAAAAGAGTGAACTTAAGACAGCAATCAAGAAGGTTCTTGTAGCAGTTGAAGCTGGTAACAAGGAAGAAGCTGTCAATGCGTATAACGTAGCTAACAAGGCTTTGGACAAGGCAATTGTATCTTCAATCAAAAAGAAGAACTATGTTGCTCGTCAGAAGTCAAGACTAGCTAAAGCTGTTAACTCAATCGCTTAATAGCAACAACAAAACAAAAAAACGTGGTCAATTCTGATCACGTCTTTTTTTATCTTTCAAGATATTTTTTGTAGATATCGACACGATGTTTTAATTCCTTTGATTTTCCATTTGATTTTTGATGAATCAAAGATAATTTATCATACATTAATTCACAATATTTCAAATATTCTGAATCTTTTTTAGTCATGAGAATAGGACCTAATTCAATTTCATCATCAGTATAAGAATCATGATGATTTGTAGAAAAAGAAATAATGACATAATCATGATTTCTATCATGAACAAAAGATTCATCTTCTATTTTAAATTCATGATTAGAGATCCACTTTCGCATCTCTTCAGGGTTACGATTGATTTCAGTAATGATTTGTTCAAAGTTAGATAAACGATCCAATGCGTTATCTAAGATCATCGTAGCTGTAATATGCCCCATCCCAGCAATTACCGCAACTTCACTATCTACTGGTACATGTTCAAAACCATTCGATAAAACAGGTTGTATAAATTCTGATAAACCATACTTAGCGATATTTTCTTTTGCGGCAGAAAGAGGACCTTCTGAAATATCACAAGCATATACCTTTTTACTTTTACCTCTTTCAACAAGCAGAATTGGTAAGAGGGCATGATCTGTACCAATATCAGCGACAATCATGCCCTCTTTAACCATATCCGCAATCTTTTCAATTCGGATATTTTTCATAAATTATTTATCAAAGAAATCCTTTAGTCTCTTACTTCTAGTAGGATGTTTCAACTTACGAAGAGCTTTCGCTTCAATCTGTCTAATACGTTCACGTGTAACATTAAATTCTTTACCAACTTCTTCTAATGTTCTTGTACGACCATCATACAATCCAAAACGTAAACGAAGAACCTTTTCTTCCCTTTCAGTTAGACCAGATAAAACAGAATTGATTTCATCCTTCAATAATTGGTTACTAGCATATTGATCTGGACTCATTGCATCTTTATCTTCAATGAAATCTCCTAAATGAGAATCATCTTCTTCACCAATAGGTGTTTCTAATGAAATAGGTTCAAGGGCAATCTTTTGAATTTCTCTAACCTTTTCTGGAGAAATACCATCCATCTTTTGAGAAATTTCTTCAGCAGTAGGATCACGACCTAATTCTTGAACTAATTGACGTTGGATACGTGTCAACTTATTGATTGTTTCAACCATATGTACTGGAATTCTGATTGTACGTGCTTGGTCAGCAATTGCACGAGTAATTGCCTGTCTGATCCACCATGTAGCATATGTAGAGAACTTAAAGCCTTTTGTATAGTCAAATTTTTCAACAGCCTTAACAAGACCCATGTTACCTTCTTGAATCAAATCTAAGAATAGCATGCCTCTACCAACATATTTCTTCGCAATTGAAACAACAAGACGTAAGTTAGAAGTAATCAAGATATTTCTTGCCTCTTCATCGCCTTCCTCGATTCTCTTAGCGATTTCAGGTTCATCCTCTGGC
>CAVCCE010000193.1:0-3623 GCA_963600555.1 Duodenibacillus sp. | reverse complement strand
CAAGTCAGTTCTGCGCCACTTCTTGTAGAAACCGCAACTGCGTTTTCTTCTTCATTCATCTTTTTCCAAACCGTTGCATCATTGAAGAGAGTCATCATCTTCTTTAGTTTGTTGATATCTTCAAATTCAGGTTGATACAACATTCTATCTTTGCCAGAGAAATATACGTTATCACTTGCAAACTTGATGAATGCTTTAACAAATGCTGTAAATAACATCTCATGCCTTTTTACAACTGCACTCAATTCTGGTTTGATTTCTTCCATCTTGCTAGGTAAATCCGTTAATGGAATTCCTTTTAGCTTCTCATTCAAGATATCAGTACATGTTTCAATATCTGAGAATGGAACATCTTCATCAAAGTGAAAATTTTTTGTTTCTGTATGACCAGAATTTGTGATAAATACACATACGGCATTTCTTTCATCGATTGGAAATAATTTAATATGTTCAAGAGTTTGTGTTGAAGCATCAGGTCCAATCGCACCACTTGTCATATTTGTCATGTCACTTAAGATCTGGCAACTTTGATGAATCGCTTCTTCAATGTTGAGATTGCTAGTCTCAAATGCATCTTTGATAGCTACTTCCATCTTTTTATCCATTCCAGATTCACTTAATAGATTCTCACAATAGAATTTATATCCCATTGTAGAAGGAACACGACCTGAAGATGTATGTGTTTTTTCTAGATATCCCATTTCTTCTAATGCTTGTAGATCATTACGAATCGTAGCACTTGAATACGGAAGATTGTATCTTTGTTGTAACGTCTTAGAACCAACTGGCTCAGCATTCTGAATAAAGTCATCTACAACTACTTTGAAGATTTCAATTCTTCTTGGCGTTAGCATTTCATACACCTCCTTTTTAGCACTCTTTCTTTGTGCCTGCTAGTATATTATACCTTGTTTTTAGCAGAGTCAAGATTTGAGTGCTAATTTCTTTCAAAAACTTTTTCAAAAGAAAAAACATGACTTTTAATCATGTTTATAATACGTAATTTTCATAATGCCATAGTTAGCTTCTTTATAGTAATGAAGATGTTCAAAAGCATCGCTTTGATAAGTTTCTTCTTTTAAAGATTCAATGACAACAGTTCCCTTTTCTTTGATCATATCATTCTCATCTAAATATTGAAGAACTTTCATATTCTTTTGTTTCGCATAAGGAGGATCAAGATATACAAAATCAAATTGAATTCCTTCTTCTTTCATGATTTTCAACATCTTCATATCGCTCACAGGATATACTTTCGTTCGATCCTCAACTTTTAACAAATCAATGTTTGTATGAATGATGTTGCAAGCTTCCCTATCAATATCAGAGAAATACACAAAATCCATACCTCTAGATAAAGCTTCTAATCCTACAGCACCACTACCGCCATATAGATCCAAGCCTACTCCACCGTCAAAATATCCACCTAAAGATGAAAAGATTGCTTCTTTCACTTTATCCAAAGTAGGTCTAGTGGAATTTCCCTTTTTTGTTTCTAATCTTCGTGATGCAAATTCACCTGCTATGATCCTCATTCGATTTCCTTTCTGTTATATTGAGAAATAACAGCTTGCGCAATACCAACCGCAAACATAATAGATAATGTAGAAGAACCTCCTGAAGAAATCATCAAAAGAGGAACACCTGTTAAAGGAATTAATCCTGTAACACCACCAATATTAAAGAAACAATGAATAACAAAGTACATCGCAGTACCAGTCAAGATGATCTTTGCTTTTTCATTTTTGATCTTATTTGCGTACTTTAATAAGCGGAAGATGATGATTCCATATAAAATAATCAAAAATAAAAATCCTACAAACCCTAATTCTTCTACTAAGATAGCAAGGATAAAGTCTGTATTAGCAGCAGGAAAGTCAGTATATTTACGAACCGAGTTACCAAAGCCTACGCCAAACCATCCTCCATCCGCAAATGAAACAAGCCCTTTAACAATCTGGTAAGAGGAACCATAAATATCTTGGAATGGATTTACTGCAGATAAGAAACGATTTTTCTGATATGTTGATAAGAATGGCATATGTTCTACAAGCTGTGTACCTAATGGTGATAAGATGAATATCGCAACACCCACCATTGCCCAAAACAAGATCCTTAAGACGGTTTGAAATGGTCTAGCCTGTTCATTGTTTGGTATCAATAGACAAACACAAACAATCAAAAAGATTACAGCCATAGAACCAAAGTCATGTTGTACAAATAAAACGGTAGCTAAATAAATACCAATAAAAGATAATGGTCGAATAAACAAATCTCTTTTTCTAGGATATGTCTTTTTTACATCACCTAGATATGCCGCAACGATCAATATACTTACGATCTTCGCAAATTCAGATGGTTGAATAGACATTTCGATCCCTGGGAAAGGAATACGAATCCAAGCATGTGCACCACCAGAAGCGCTAAACGCTAAACAAGCCAACAATAAAACTTCCATTCCAATGATCACGATAGAAAATTTACTACGTTTTAATCGATCTAGTCGAAACCAATTAGAAAATTTACACATTCCAAAATAACCTGCAATTACAAACACGACTTGTTTGCCAACTGTCTTAACCAAATACGTTGGATTACTTACCGCGAGTCCCATAGATGCAGAGCCAATCATCAATGTTCCATATACCATCAAGACAAACATCGCTAAATGAATTGGAAGATCACTCCCACTACTCATAAGAAACGAAAATATATGCCATTTAAATTTCAATTTTTTCTTTTTTGTTGTCATAGAAAATATTGTAACATCATTTTGACATTTGTATCTCATATGATTAGAATACTAGAGAGGTTTTTTTATGTTAATTAATAATGATACTATAGTAAAAGATACAGATCCAATCATTCGTGAAAAGAGTGAAAAAGTAAATTTACCACTTTCTCAAGAAGATGAAACTCTTTTAAGAGAAATGTTGCAATATGTAAAAGACAGTACAGATGAAGAAAAAGCAGAAAAGATGAATCTTAGACCTGCTGTTGGAATCAGTGCTATTCAAGTTGGTGTCAAAAAGCAAATGACAGCTGTTGTAGTAGATGATATCGATAAAAATGGAGAACCAGAACATTTTGAATATATGTTGGTCAACCCTAGAATCGTTTCCTCTTCTGTTCAAAAAGCATATTTACATGGTGGTGAAGGATGCCTATCTGTTGTTGAACAACATGATGGCTATGTCGTAAGGAGCGCAAGAATAACTGTCAAAGGTTTTGATCTATGCACAAATTCTGAAATTACGATTCGTGCTAGAGGATATCTCGCAATCGTACTACAACATGAAATCGATCATTTTTCAGGAACTTTATTCTATGATCATATCGATTCAAAAGAACCATTTAAAGAAGTTGAAGGAGCTCTAGTAATCTAATGAGCTTCTTGTATTTTTTAGGACAAAAAATGATATAATATTTTTGAATTAAGAACGTTTTAATATTGGAGAAATTATAATAATGAGTGAAACAAAAGTAAGAAGAAAGAGCACTCGAAATAATGTACGTTATTCTGAGATTGCGGAAGAAAAAGAAGTTGTTATTAATCACAAAACAGATACTCTCGTCTACGCTATGGGTGGACTAGGAGAAATCGGCAAAAACATGTACTGCAT
>CAVCCE010000192.1:0-3623 GCA_963600555.1 Duodenibacillus sp. | reverse complement strand
CTGTAACATAGACCAATTTTTCAATTCCATCTTCAATGATATAACCTGTTGTATTTAATGCATCATGACTTAACGCAATTGGTGTAAATGTCAGATTATTGATCGTGAATTTTTGTAATGGACGTACACGAAAAGTATCAATATCACTGATTTCTACAGGAGAATAGATATCAAGATCTTTAAAATGTCTAATTTGAGAAATATGATCAGAATGATCATGTGTAATGACCAAAGCATCTAGATCATTGATCTCTAGATGCAATTTATGTAATCCTTCTAATAAATGCTTCTTTGTAGTTCCACAATCAATCATGACCTTTGTTCCTTGGTCTTGAATGACAAAGCTATTTCCCTTAGAACCACTCGCTAATAACGCTAGATCCATCATAGATGCGGTACTCCATCACAGTCCAAGAATTCACATGCATCATGTCTTTCACCATCTACTTCAAAATACATATGTACATGTGGACCTGTCGCAAGCCCTGTCATACCAATATGTCCTATGACTTCACCTTTTGTTACAACTGTACCAACTTCTAATTCACAAGGAACATTCATATGTCCATAATACGTAACATAACCATTGTTGTGGTCAATCTTTACATAGTTACCTGAAATACTATTGTAACCAACTTCTTTGATCGTACCATTATCAGCAGCGTATACATCTCCCCAAGAGTTATACTGGTCAACAAAGTCAGTTCCTCTATGTCCATAGTAACAACCCCACATACAGGAAATACCTGCATTTTCTACAGGATATCGAAAAGATCCTGTACCAACACCAGGTTCATTCTTCGTTCCTACCGCAACGACTTCATTGCTTGCTTGTTTTGTTTCTACAGAAGATTCTAATGAACCACTTGTTAATACACCATTGATCCATTTTTCTGTATACAATGCATTCCGAGAACCATTTGTTCCTTCCGTTCGAACTTCTGATTCACCTTGTATCAATTCTTCATCTTCCACATATGTTGTTTCATAATAGATCGTTTCTTCTCTCAATGTTTGTTTATAAACGACTACATCGATTGGAGATTCAAAATATGTAATACACAATTGTTCTCCTTCTTTTAAGATCTGATCTGTAGAAGAAATCTTATCCCGATTGATATTCATGACTTGAGTTGCACTTAGACCATAGTTCTTCGCACCAACGCCCGCAACCGTATCATAAGCTTGTACCGTATAGTATTCTAGATCTGTTTTATTTCCATACTCGATAAATTGAAGAACGGATTCCTTCGTCGTACGAATTTCTTCTGGTGTTGCATAAGCTTTTTCAGAAGTAATCGTTTGAGAAATAGACAAACCAATATCTTTTGAACCATATGTAGTCAATGTTGTTGTATTATTCGAACTATTTGTTAATTCCGCAATTTCAGATTGATCAACAAATAATGCCAAATATTCATTCATTGCGTCTTCATATAAGCTTTTATCAGATACATAGACTTGTGCTTTTAAAGTACCATCTTCAGAAATATTGATAGCTGTACAACCAAGTGTATATAAATTATTTTCATCAAGATAATTCAATATCTCACTTGTCGCATCTGTATAAGAGTAATAACTTTCTTCATCCGTAATATAACAATCTCTACCTATGCTAACTTCTGTATCAGGATATTCTTCTTCGTACTTTTCTTGATAGACACTCTTTAAATGAGAATTCAATGCTTCTTCATCACTCAAGATTCCAACCAATTGATCTTGATAATACAACTTATGGATCGTTGTTGGAGTAGATCTAACAGAAGTAACTGATTGTTGAAACATTCCCACTTCATTACTAGATTCTTCATTTACGCTTACGATAGTAAACGTATGAAAAAGGACTGGTAAACCCACTACGATCAAGACACTGATGATCGCACATCCCAATAATGTCATGATTTTCTTCATTTACAGTCCTCCTAATTCTTATTCATTTGGTTCTAAACCATTATCATTTTGAATGTTATATAAAGCATTCGTCGCACCTTCAAAGGCAACTACTACTTTTCCTGTAGAACCATTTCTATGTTTTGCGATATTGATTTCTAATTTTTCACTACCGTTTTCTTTCGCTTGTTCTCTTGCTTCTTCTTTATAGTAAGCTTCACGATACAACATCAAAACGATATCGGCATCCTGTTCAATGGCACCAGATTCACGCAAGTCAGATAACATTGGATGTTTATCTTCACGCTGTTCAACGGTACGTGATAACTGTGACAAGGCAATGACTGGAACCTTTAATTCACGAGCCAAAGACTTTAAGCTTCTTGAAATATCAGATACTTCTTGTTGACGATTTTCACCACTTCTTCTTCCTGAAGCAGTAATCAACTGAATATAGTCGATCAAAACAAGATTCAAGCCATGTTCTGCTTGTAATCTTCTACATTTTGAAAATATCTCTGGAATCTTGATATTAGAAGTATCATCGATATAAACAGGTAATTCGCCAAGATCTGCAGCAGCTTCATTTACACTATTCCATTCTTCATTCTTTAACTTTCCTGTTTTAATGCTATCACCTGCGACATGAGATCTAGCGCTCAATAAACGCATACCCAACTGTTCTGCAGGCATTTCCAAAGAGAATATCGCAACCGCACCACCTGGATTATATGTCGCTACATTCATCGCTAGATTCAAGGCAACCGCCGTTTTTCCCATCGCAGGTCTAGCTGCCAAGATTACAAGATCTCCTTTCTGAAAACCATGTAATGTATGATCCAAAGCTACAAAACCAGTCTTATATCCTGTAATATCAGAATGATTTTCAGCCATCATCTGTACCTGCTGCATGACCGCATTCATGACATCAGCTGGTGTTCTAAATTCCGCTGTCTTTCTATTTCTAGAAATATCTAAAACAGACTTTTCAGCTTCATCTAGATATTCATCAATATTACTTGAATTTTCAAAACCTTCTTCAACGATCTTTTCTGCAGCTTCGATCATCTTTCTAGCAACAGCTTTATCACGGATCAAATCAACATAACTCTTTGTATTATATGAAGTCACTGCCGCATCCGATAACTTCGTTAAATATTCAATACCACCTGTTTCATTGATCAAATTCAAATCATTCAAGCGTGTAAAAATCGTCGTGATATCCGTTTGTTGACCACTATGATAAAGATCACTCGCTACAGAGAATATCTTGCGATTCGCTTCAATAAAGAAATCCTCTTCGCTCAATCCTTCTTCCATAGCAACTCTTGTTGCGGCAGGATAGATCAACATCGTACCTAGTAAGGATGCTTCTGCTTCTGGCGCAGATGGCAATTGCCTAGGCATTACTTTTCACTCCCAACAAGTTTCACACGAATCGTACCAATGACATTCTTATGTAATTCAATACGAACATTTGTAATTCCTAATGTTTGAATAGGATTTGTATCTAAGATTTTTCTCTTATCAATACGAATTCCTTGTTTATTCAATGATTCTGTAATCTGTTTTGTAGAAACAGATCCAAATACTCTACCAGATTCACCTGCTTTAACAGTAAAAGTAAGCATCATCTTTTCCATCTTAGCAGCTGTTTCTTTAGCTTCTTCAACTCTTTTTGCTTCTTCAGCAGCTTCTTGAGCCTTTTGTTCACCAAGAATTTCTAAAGATTT
>CAVCCE010000191.1:0-3682 GCA_963600555.1 Duodenibacillus sp. | reverse complement strand
TATTATATTACTCCAATGAGTGTTACTTCCTATAGCGTTCAATCGGTTAACGTTTCTTATAAAACTTCAGGAACAACACTTTATGCAGTTGCTTCAATAACGTTAAAAGTTGTTGCTGGAGGAAAAACAGGTTATGTTTCTGGATCTTCAACAAAAGCATTGTCATGAAAAATATAATTTTATGTTTTTTGATTCTATTGTGTGGTTGTTCAAATGGGAATGTTACATCAAATAATACTATCGAAAAAAAAGAAACGATACAATCATCTAGTGTAGAAGAGAGAAAGATGTTAGAAGATATTTCAGAAACAACAATTACATCAAACGAATATACGTTTCTATATTCACAAACTGATCCATATGTATTTATAGAGATTCAGAAGGATGAATTAAAGGAAATAGAATTACTAACATCTATGAAAGATATTAGTAATCTAGAAATACAATATATTTCGACTGATAAATCGCAAGGTAATTTCGTAGTACATTCATCTGAAATGAATACATACTTATGGGAATGTTCTGTTGAAAATGATGAAATCACAGATATAAAACTTTTGGGTTTAGATGATTTAAAAGATCCACGTGAATTAAGTGATTTATCGAATGAAATATTAGAAATAATTAAGACAAATATTGTATATGCATAATGAATAAGCTAAAGGTCTAAAGATCTTTAGCTTATTTAATGCTATGAAATCTCCGGTAATAACACTTTTAATAATTCATCATCGATTTTAACTACAGAATAATGATCATTTTGTTCTAAGTAATATTTTCGAAGAATAATAAGAGTTATTTCTAATAGTTTTAAATTACTTTGATTTTGGCAATCTTTAATTATTTTGATGGAGAGACTTTCTATATTTTGTATTCTGTTTTGAGTTACAGAATCTAACAATAAAATATAATCCTTAATGAATTCAATATTGTTATTAGTGAATTGATATGAAACTTCAGAAAACTTAGAATAATCTCCTTTTAAGAATAGTGCTAAAGGAATATTTAATTCTACTAAGTATTTCGAAAAGTGATTATTGATTGCTAGGGTAGCGTAATGAATAGCTAAATCATATTCTTGAGATAAAATGTAATTCCAACTAAGGTTATTGTATAAGGTATTAATTAATTCATAATCATTAACAGATATATGATTTAATAAAGATAAATTAATAGATTCAGATTCTGAATATAGTCCTAGTATACTTAGTGCATTTGCTTCAGAAATTGAAATGTATTTTTGTCTTTCGTAATATGGCTTCCCATGAAAACAACTTAAAGCATCTTTTGCGGATTGATAAGCTTTAAAACCTTGGAATTTAAAATTATACATATTTGCTTCTTTATGATAGATAACGCCTAAATAAATGGAATCACAATCTTTTGGAAGAATGGTCTTTGCCTTATTTAAAAATTCATGACTTTGTTTGAAATTATTCTTAAATGAAAATTGTTTTGATGCGGTGATATAGAATAAATATTTTTCGAATGAATCAAAAACATTTAAATATTCTTGTAGGATATTAAAAGTGTTATCCAATTCATAAGAATAGTTATTTAAATTGAGTTTGTATGAATATTCTAAAAGTAGATAATGAAAATAACATAATGAATTTCTATTGATATTTTCTTTGAAAATATTTTTATAGATAGAATCAATTCTATTTCTGTTCATATCGATAAGAGCATCTAAAAAAGTTAGAACTTCTTTTTTGAGTTCTATTAATTCACTGATATTGCATTCAAACTTTAAATCCAGAAATTTTAACATTTGATTGAGAGTTTCGCTATCAATATCTCTTTTTCCATTTTCGATTTGACTTAAAGTTCCTTTGTTTATTCCAAGACATTCTGCAACGTAATTTAATGAAATACCATCAGTCTTACGATGATTAGAAATGTATGAACCAATAATGAGATTTGTATTAAACATAAACACCTACTTTACAATTAGTATATTAGATAACAAGTAAGAATCAATAGAATGAAAGTCATAAAAAGAATCCCTTGTATTTTCGTACAAAGGATCCTGTTATTTAATCTGTAATTTCTTTATTAGAAGCTAATACAAATGGTGTGTAAATTAATGTTGATACGCCAAAGATAATGATTACTTGCCATACAGCACCCCAGATATTACCACCTGAAGCTAAGAATCCAAAGATACCTGCTGGTGTAGTCCAAGGTACATCAATAACATATAAAGGACATAGACCTGTGGATTGAACAAGATAACCTAAGATAACTGTAGCGAGAGGTGCTAAGAAGAATGGAATACCTAATAGTGGATTCATTACCATTGGGATACCAAAGATTACTGGTTCATTGATATTGAATAATCCACAAGGAATAGATAACTTTGCGATAGCTCTATAATCTTCACGTTTAGAGAATAATAGGATTGCAATCAACAATCCAATCGTAATACCTGCACCGGATGGGTTGAACCAACCAGATACGAATGGACTAGCAATTAAGTTATAACCACTATCTGCTGTGTAATAGACACCTGAAGCTGTAACACCTGTACCAGCTTGATATAGTTCTAGGTTCTGTGCCATCATCTTTGTCATAAATGGTGTAACAACAGCACCTAATACATTAGAACCATGAATACCAAACCACCACAATAACTGCATCAACATGATGATTACACAATATCCTGGTAATCCAGTCATAATAGCTTCAACAGGACTCATGATCGTTGCGATGATATCAAATACTGTCATGTTGAATAGGGAAGCGATATAACCAATGATTGAAACGATCAAGATCGTAATGATTGTTGGGAATAGTACCGCAAAAGACTGTGAAACGTTAGGTGGAACGGAATCAGGTAGACTGATTTTTAACTTTCCAGATTCAACAAGCTTTATATAAAGTAAAGTAGCTAAGATACCAACTAACAATCCTACAAATAATCCAGTAGCACTTGTATAGGAAGAAGAAACAACAGATGAAATCGTAACTGTTTCTCCGCTATCTGTAGTAGTTGAAGCTGTAGTGTTGATCAATGTAACAAATGCAGCTAAGGCTACTGCTGGAACTGTCTTATCATTTGTATGACCAATATTTTCAGCATAACGAATAGCGACTAATACGCAGATAGATACTGCCATGAAGTTCATGCATCCATAGTTGGCTGTTGTGAAGATTGGTGTCAATGACTCTAAGAATGATAATCCAGGTACATTCGCTAAAGAAATGTAATAAATCAAATCACCTGTCTTAGGATCCGTTACACCACCTGTTTGGCATACGACATACTGAATCAAAGTGCAGAATGCTCCCCAGATGACAACAGGCATGTTATCGATAAATGCATCTTTGATAGCAGAAAGTACAGCGTTTTGTTGCATCTTACCTGCTAATGTAAGAAGGTTGTTCATGAATTTCTCTTTCATTTCTAATTCCCCTTTCTGAACGAAAAATCATTCATGCTGAAAATTTTACATCAAAATATGAAAAAATTTCAATAAATTTATAAAATTCTGGAAATTATTTGAAAAGACCAAAATAAAATTCAAGAAAACACGAAAATTCTAAATTTCACAAACTAAATTTCTTGGAAATTTGAGAAAGATTTCGAATAACAAAAATTTAACATTTCTTACGCTATTTATTTGTAAGGCTTGTATAATAGTTATACATAGAGTCAAAATGACTATAAGGGGTAATATGA
>CAVCCE010000190.1:0-3688 GCA_963600555.1 Duodenibacillus sp. | reverse complement strand
GTATACAAGGTGAAGAAACACAATATGTTGATGTGACTTTAGCTAATTGTTGGGGATATGGTCTTTATGAAATGAAATTTATAACAAAGACAATGCTTTCAACATTAAAAGCATTGATATTTAGAGGACAAGGTCTTAATCAGTTAAGTGGACCAGTTGGTATTTATCAAGCTACAGAAACGTATGCTTCTTATGGATTTGCTTATTTCTTATTGTTGGTTGGAGAATTATCCTTGAACATAGGAATCTTTAATTTATTGCCGCTTCCAATTTTAGATGGTGGACAAGTCGTTATTACGATTTTAGAATGGATTACTGGAAAGAAATTTAACGAAAAGCTCAAGATGGCAATCATGATTGCATGTTGGGTATTGATAATTGGTTTAATGTTGTTTGTAACGTGGAATGATATCACACGTTTAATAGGAGGATAAAAAGATGTCAACGATTTTAGTTACTGGTGGAACAGGTTATATTGGTTCCCATACATGTGTTGCGCTCATTCAAGCAGGATACGATGTTATTGTTTTAGATAATCTATATAATTCTAATAAAGTCGTATTAGACCGTATTGCAGAAATTACTGGAACAAAACCTAAGTTCTATGAAATGGATATTTTAGATAGAGCAGGTTTAGATAAGGTTTTTGAAGAAAATAAGATAGATGCTGTCATCCATTTTGCTGGATACAAGGCAGTAGGTGAGTCTGTCGAAAAGCCATTAACATATTATGAAAATAATATCAGTGGTTCTGTGAACCTTTATCAAGCTATGAAGAAAGCTGGATGTAAGACAATTGTATTCTCATCTAGTGCGACAGTTTATGGGGAACCTGAAAAATGTCCAATTACAGAAGATTCTAAAGTTGGTGGAACAACAAACCCATATGGTACTAGTAAGCTTATGAATGAAAGAATCTTAGAAGATGTAAGTAAGAGTGATGAAGAATGGAGCGTCATGCTTCTTAGATACTTCAATCCTATTGGAGCACATAAGAGTGGTCTATTAGGAGAAGTGCCAAACGGTATTCCTAATAACTTAGTTCCTTATATTGCTCGTGTTGCTAACGGTCAATTAGAATTTCTAAGAGTATTTGGAAATGATTATCCTACTCCAGATGGAACAGGTGTTCGTGATTATATCCACGTATGTGACCTTGCTGATGGTCATATTGGTGCAGTTAAGTATGCATTAGAACATAAAGGCGTTGAACATGTTAATCTTGGTACAGGTAAAGGATACAGTGTATTAGACGTATTACATGCATATGAAAAGGCATGTGGTAAGGAATTGCCATATAAGATCTTAGAAAGAAGAGCTGGAGATATTCCTGAATGTTATGCAGATCCTTCAAAGGCTAAGAAGTTATTTGGCTGGGAAGCAAAGTATGACATTGATGAAATGTGCGAAGATTCTTGGAACTTTACATTAAAGAATCCTGATGGTATTCAATAATCATTGATAAGTCTGAAGTGAATTCAGACTTATCTTTAGTTTTGTGAAATTTTTGTGAAAATTCATATAAAAATCATTCTAAAATCAAAATGAAAATTCATACATACTATCCAAACTTATACATTGTGTATAAGTTTTTTTATATAATTATATTAATAGGAGGAGTATGTCTGTGAAGAAAAAGGGATTATTGATTACATCTATATGTGTTATTACAGTTGGTTGTGTTTCAATTGGTACTTATTTTTTACTTCATAAGGAAGAAACTCCTAAAGAATCGGTTCAATCATCCATTATTGAAAATGATGAACCAACAGAAGTGACTACATCAAATGTGTTATTTGATACATATTCCTATTATCAAAGTGATGATTTGAGTTTTAGTTTTGTGATTGCTCACATGAAGATTCAAGAAAATGCTTTTGATTACGCATTAAGTGATTTCAAAACAGATGAAGATATTACATTAGATGATGTGAATTCTTATGTGAAAGAATTAGAGGAATCTCATTATTATCTTGGCAAAAAGAATGTTTGGTTATCACTGACTTCAAATGATACATTTGAGGGAAATGTTTTTATTCCAATCAAAGATATCGGAAAAAAAGATATTACTTTAACTTATAAAGATGAATCATATACTTTTGATTTATTGACTAATGAAGAAAGTATTACAGATCTTCAATATTATGATAGTAATGAAGTAATAACAAATGGTAGTTCTTATAAACTATCAGTTACGAACATTTATGAAGTTACAGGTGATGATATGTATGATGGTGAATCTACTTTATCATTACCATCAACTGCTAGGGTCTTTGCTTTAAAAGTAAAAGCTGAATCTTTAAATGGTAGTTCTATTGTGATCAATCAAGCAGAATTTATTACAGATAGTAATGTAACTTATGAAGCAGAAGGATCTAATATTCATTCTATGAAGAATGAAAATGCGATTGGTAAAGAAATTACTGAAGATGAAGAAGCCTGTTTTTTCTTTATCACTTTGGATCAAAACAAAACGATTTCTAGAGATTCTGGAATTTTAAAAATATACGTTGATGGACAAGATGAACCAATTGAAGTGAAAGTGTCATTGAAAGGGGATTAAGATGAAATTGTTAAAGAAATTATTTGTTATAACGACTTTATGTTTATCTGTTATTAGTGTAGCTGATATCAATACATATGAAGTTCAAGCAAAACAATCTTATAGTGATCTATATCCTATGCAATGTAATGCATTTGAAGTGGATACAGTCAATGACAATGGTGGATTTACAAAGAAGGGCTGTTATAACTCATTTGATGAAGCAAAGACAGCTATGAATCAAAATGGAAGTGATGCTGTAGTTAGACATTCAAGTTCTTATTCTCCAACAAAGATCATTGCGATGGTTTCTGGTATTGCATATAGCTATCCTATGAGAAGTGGTTCTTCTACAACTACCGTATATCAATATGGTGGAACAAAATCAACATATATTACAAAACATAGAGAAATGAGATATTACGCAACAGAATCCTATGATAACGGTGAAGGTGATGTTCATATCAATATTTCAGATTTTGATGGAATCATTTCATTAAAGAATATTGACTTGATTCCTTACAAGTTTATCTTAAAGAATCTTCCTATTTATTTAGGTGGAAATGATACAACAGAAGAAAATGAACAACCATTCTCTGTAAGAGCTCAACAATCATATTATGTTGTAGAACAAAATGGAAATTATAAGGAATTAAGATATGTTGCATATAGTGGTTGGGCTACTAATGGTAATGTTCCTTCAAAGAAATTTAATGCGATAGTTGGACCTGCTGCAAGTTGGATGAATGTAGGAGATGTTTATTATTCTTATAATGATTACGAATTCTATAGTGATCGTTATTACAGTAATTTAGTCGGTACGTATTACAACTATTATGAATATATGCCTTTAAGACAAAAGTCTGATATCTCAGCCAGCGCTTATAATACATTTCTAGAACAGAATGGATATGGTTCTAATTCTGTGTTATGGAATCAAGGACAAACATTTATTGATGCACAAAACAAATATGGAATCAATGCATTAATGTTATTCGCACAAGCTATAAATGAATCCGGATGGGGAACAAGTTATTATGCTACGATTCGAAATAATATCTTCGGTATTGCAGCTTATGATGATGATCCTAATAACGCCACAACATTCTCATCTGTTGCAGATTGTATCAATTATCAAGCTTCTAT
>CAVCCE010000189.1:0-3695 GCA_963600555.1 Duodenibacillus sp. | reverse complement strand
TGGCTTGTACATTAGAAGAAGTAGTTTCTTCTTTTTTATTTGTTTTAGTAGCTATGGTTTGTTGTTTAATAAAATGCTTTATATTTGATTGTTTATCTTTAGTTTTAATAGATAACACTTTTTGTTTTGTCTTGATATCTTGCATGATGTCCTCCTTGCTATGTAAAAAGAACACCATGCATCGGTGTTCAATCATATAATTCAATTTCTTTCATTTCATTACTTAGTTCACATTCAATCAATGTATCAAATAATATCTCATATCGATATGCAATATTTAACATGATTGGTTGCTTTGATAGTTCATTCCATTCTTCATAATCTTCAGGAAGAGAATCGATATAGTCAACGAATTGTTTTAATTCATTGAGCATATACACATATTCCTTCTTATTAACATAGATTTCTAGTTGATCATGTTCATTGATTTTTGAATTCAATAATGGAAATACTTCATGTAGTAAGGATTCAATCCTTTCTGGATCATGATGACTACAAATAAATATATTTTTTGTGATAAGCATAAATAAAACCTCCTTCATTTTGATTATGAAAGAGGTATTTTGAAAATGTATACGCCTGAAAATAAGAAATTCTGGCGTTTTTAAGATAATTAGAAGCGATAAATGATAAGTATTAAATTTTTATTGCTAAATCATTTGCTTGCCATATCGCATGTCTCAAATTTGCAACTTTATCAGCATCTCCAATAAAATGTACATTGTCATTTTCTTTGAATGATTTTTCATTAACATAGCCAATTGAAGTTACAATTGTATCGCAATTTATTTGTTTCTTATTTCCATCTTTATCTTCAATTAAAATGCTATCTGATGAGATAGAACATGTTTTAGCGGAAGTGTATATTTCTACATTGTAGAATTTAAATGCATCTCTTAAAAAACTTGTATTTGCCATACATGAACCAGGAACTTTTAATATATCATCAGCCATTTCAATTATAAATGGATGCTTTCCCTGTAATGCAAGTTCATATGCTATTTCACATCCAGTAAGACCACCACCGATGATAGCTACTTTATCTTTACATGGCATATCATTAGCCAAGAATTCAATAGCGTTAATTGCGAGTTCATTACCTGGAATATTAAGCTTTCTAGCACCACTTGTTCCTGTAGCTATAACATATTCATCAAAATTTAATGAATCTAAGTCCTTTATTTCACTATTGAAATGTATTTCTATATTATTTTTTTCAATCATATTCTTATAGAATTGAATTAGATCACGATCTTTTTCTTTGAATGAAAATGATGCAGCTTCATTAAAAACACCACCTAGACGATTTGTTTTTTCATAAATACAAACTTTATGTCCACGTTTTTGAGCTTGTAAAGCAAATTCCATACCAGCTATACCGCCTCCAATTACAGCGATATTCTTTGGGCTACTTGTTTTTGTTACAGCATATTTCTTTTCGTTTCTTGTATATGGATTAAGTGCACAAACTCCAGTAGGTTGATTTAAATCAGCGACAGTTCCAGAATTTTTCCACATACCGATTGGCATACATCCAACATGACAAGAAATACATGGTCTTATTTCAGAATATCTCTCTTCTTTGATCTTTGTTAAATAATGTTCATCTGTTAAAAACTGTCTTGCTAGACCAACACCATCAATTTCATCATCATTAATTGCTTTTGAGGCTTCTTCAATTTGCATACGACCAGCACAGATGACAGGCTTTGTTGTATATTTTTTAATTTCTATACCATCTTTTAAATTACAGTTTAATGGCATATATACAGGTGGATGAGCCCAATACCATGAATCATATGTTCCGTTATCAACATCAAATCCATCATATCCTGCTTCTTCTAATAATTTGATTGCTTTTTTTGATTCCTCTAAAGTTCTTCCTATCTCTTTGGATACCTGATCTTGAGGAATGATTCCTTCATTGAAATTCTTAACTTTTGAAGTTACGGAATATCTCAAAATAACTGGATAATCTGCTCCACATTTAGCTTTAATTGCACGAACGATTTCGCAAGCAAAACGATATCTATTCTCTAATGAACCGCCATATTTATCAGTTCTATGATTAGTGTATGGCATTGTGAATTGATCTAATAAATATCCTTCATGAACCGCATGAATTTCAACGCCATCGATCCCATTTTGTTTACATAAATAAGCAGTTTCTGCCATACCATTAATATATTCAGATATTTCTTTTGCACTTAACTGCGTAGTTTTCCATTCTGGTTTCCAAACATTTGGTAATCCATCATCAGCACTAACATTAGATTTTCCTAACTTCATAAAGATATTTAAAAGTTTGTATTTATCCCAAAGTTCATTTGTCATTAATGAATTTCTTCCCAATCCAATTGATAATTGAAAAAAGATCTTTGTACCATATCCATGGATCTCATCAACAACTTCTTTTATGCCATCGAATGCTTTTGGATGCTTCCAAATTGCCTTGTGTCCCATCATAGAATATAGAGGTACAGCTCCAGGAATAATTAAGCCAACTCCATCTTTTGCTCTTTCAATTAATAAATCATGCGTTTCTTCTTCGTAACCTTTATTTGTTAACCACCCAATCATGGTAGTTCCTTCCATCGGGCACATAACAAAACGATTCTTGATTTCGCATGTTCCAATTTTCATTGGCGAAAATAACTTCTCATATTCTTTCTTCATGATATCCTCCGTTTAACCAACACTTGTTTGATTTCTTTTAAAATCATTATATAATTCGGTTATAAATGGAGACAAACATCAAACTTTTTTAAATCTGTAGGATAACCAACAGTTTTGAAATGTTTTGTTGGAAAAATGATTATGAAAGATAAACGTGTTGAAAAAACTTTAAAAAATATTGAAAATGCATTTTTAGACTTATTAGAAGAAAAGAAATTCCAAGAAATTTCAGTTACTGATATTTGTAAAAAAGCAAATATAAATCGTTGCACTTTTTATGCACATTTTGATAATCCTCAATCATTGTTGGAATCTCTTCAAGAAAAGCTTGTGTGTGAATTTTTGAAATCATTTAATGAATACAATTTTGATACAGATTCTAAGCAAATGATTGATATTCTATTCAAAGAAATAAAAGAAAATAAAAAACTATTTGGTTTATTATTTTCCTTTGAAAATCAAAGTAATATTGCAAGACTTATCGAAACAAATATGTAACAAAAAACATTGAATAATTGGTTGAAAGAAAGCAATACTTCCTTAGAAGAAGCGGACATGTTGTTTTGTTATATTATTCACGGTGGTAATGCTATATTAAAGAAATGGTACGATTCTGATTTTTCAATGGATGAAAATCAAATAAAGAATTTATTCGACCAAGTAATTAAATACGGGTTATATGATTTTATATATACAAAATAGGATTTAAATAAAACCTCCTTCATTTTGATTATGAAAGAGGCACTATGAAAATGTATACGCCTGAAAATCAGAAATCCTGGCGTTTTAGATAAACCTTTTAAGAAAGTTGGGTGAGAAATTCTAGACCTGATAGACCACCTAGTAGTTCCATTAGTTCATCAAGTTGATCACATAGTTCATTATCACCATCATTTGCATCTATCTCTTCATCGGAATGAGTATCCAAGATTTCATCAACTTGTGCTTTGACTGCTTCAAAAATTTTTTCTACTTCACTTGATTTGGATGGATCATATCCTTGTTCTTCCATATATGCT
>CAVCCE010000188.1:0-3698 GCA_963600555.1 Duodenibacillus sp. | reverse complement strand
AAAAGGCTAAAAAACTTGGAAAAGCTGAAGGTATTGCAGAAAATAAACTTACTATTGCGAAAGAAATGTTATCCAATGGTCTATCAATTGATATGATCGTTAAGTGTACTGGTTTAACAGAAAATCAAATCTTAAAATTAAAATAATGGAACAATGCACATCACATGATGTGCATTGTTTATATTCATATTTCTTATTCTTTGATATTATTAATCCATGAACCAAGAAATCAAACAAATTTTAAATGATTTAGGATACACATTCTTATTACCAATCCAAGAGAAAGCTATTCCTCAAATCTTAAATAAAAAGAACTTATTTATTCAAGCACAAACTGGATCTGGTAAGACACTAGCCTATTTAATTCCAACTCTAGAACTATGTAATTCTTCTAGTGATGATACACAAGCATTGATCATTACTCCCACTAGAGAATTATCGCTACAAGTTTCTGAAGTAGCTAAGAAAATTGCTGCTCATACAAAACATCATATCATTACTGTCATAGGTGGCTTAGATATTCATAAACAAGAAAATGCTTTAAAACATAAACCAACCATTATCATTGGTACACCTGGCAGATTAAAAGATCTTTATGATCAAAAAAAGATTAATCTATCTCATTTAAAATTAGTTATTTTAGATGAAGTAGATATGATCATATCTACTGGTCAAAGAAAAGAAACAGAAGATATCCTAAAAAATGTTCATGCACAGATCGTATGCACTTCAGCCACAAAGAATGATCAATTAACATCATTTCTTCCTAGTAATTATGAAGAAATCATTCAAGATGAATCTCATATCAACAATAAGATAGATTCTTATTATTTAAAGACAAGTGATCGTAAACATTCTTTGTTAAAAACATTAAAAACTTTACCAATAGAACAAGCAATTATCTTTGTGAATTATAAAAGTGATGCGAATGAATTATCTGAGTGGCTACAAAAAAGAAATATATTATGTTCTTCATTCTCTTCATTCTATGAGGAAAAAGATAGAATCAGAATATTAAAAGAATTTAAAGAAGGAAAATTAAGAATATTAGTTGCGACAGATGCTGCAGCTAGAGGATTGGATCTTTTTGATGTATCTCACATCATTCATTATGATATTCCTTTAGATACTGATACGTTCATTCATAGATCTGGAAGAAGTGCTCATCAAGGAAATGAAGGCACTACTTTAACACTTATCAGAGAAAAAGATAACGATAATGAAGTGGCGCAATATATCATTGAACACTCTTCTGTTTATGATCCTAAAGAAAAACACAACGTAGACCTATCTATTCCTTTTCAAAAGAAACAAGAAAAGAAAACTTCTACCACTTTACAGATACAAGCTGGTAGAAAAGATAAGATACGTCCTAAAGATATCATTGGTTCTTTATGTTCTATCTTTGATTTCTCTGAATTAGGAACACTTGAAATACAGGATTCTTATTCAACGATCATCATCTTAAAAGTAGATGATGAAAGAATTCAAGATCTTACACATATTTCTATCAAAGGAAAGAAAAGAAAAGTTAAGATACAAGAATGAAAACAACAGGTGGTTGCCTGTTGTTTTTTACTTCTTTCCCCAAGAACTCATTGGTTGTCCTTGAAATTGAACATTTCCTCTATGACCATGTACTTCAATCTTATCCAAGGCTTCTTCTAAAGCTTTGAATTCTTCATCTGTTAGTTCAACATTCCATGCATCTAAGTTTTCAATGATTCTTTCTTTATTCTTAGAACCTGGAATAGGAACAACATTTGGATATTTATGCAACATCCAAGCCATACTTATTTGTGCATTTGTTGCGTTCTTTTTCTTAGAGTATTCATTTAACAAGTCAATAACTGGTTGATTTGCCTCAATATTTTCTTGTGTTAGTTGAGGTACAAACACTCTGACATCATCAACCTTTTCAAACTGTGTATTTGTTGTAATCATACCAGATAAGAAACCTGATGCGATTGGCGAGAAAGGTACTACACCAATGTTATTTTCTAGACAATATGGAAATGTATTTGTCTCACAATCTCTTTCTAACATGTTATAAAGATTCTGTACTGCAGATACAGGAGTAACTTCATGCGCTCTTTTGATCATAGCTTCATCTACTTGAGATAATCCCCATCCTTTGATCAATCCTTCTTCAATAAGCTTTCCCATAGCTACTGCTACTCTTTCAATTTCCACTTTCGTATTGATTCTATGTAAGTAATAAAGATCAACATAATCCATGTTCAATGCTTTGAGAGATGCTAATAAGTGTCTCTTACAAACATCATACATATCTTCATCTTCTTCACCATCATTGACATGCATCTTTGTAGCGATGACACAATTCTCCCTTACATCTTTCAATGCTTCTCCAACAATCTCTTCGTTATGATGTGGATAGTATAATTGCTGTCCATATACTTCTGCAGTATCAAAGAAATTGCATCCATGATCATATGCATTGCGAATTGCTTCTATTGCATATTCTCTAGATGGTATTTGACCATATCCATGAGAAAATGCCATGCATCCCATTCCTACTGGTGATACTTCAAGATTTCCTAACTTTCTCATTTTCATACTTTTTGTTCTCCTTTGTTACTAGTAATATATGTTCAACAAGAACATAAGTACAATATCAAATAATCAATGTGCTATAATTTAAATGCATAGTGAACGTATGATAGAAAATTCTTTATTACACATATTAATTACATTCAAGAAGAATGGAACATTATCTAAAACTGCTGAAGTATTAAATATATCTCAACCTGCTTTATCTCGTAGGATGCAGAAACTAGAAGAAGAAATCAATGTTCCTATCTTTATTCATGGGAAAAATTCTTTAAAGTTAAATGAAAATGGAGAACTACTTGTTCAAGAAGCTGAAAGACTATTAAACGAACAACAAAAAGTAATACAAAAGATTCAACAATTTGATCAATCAAATAAAAATATAAGAATTGGTTATAGTGCACCAATGATAAAAATACAATATGAACAAATTCTTAAAAAGTTATATTCATCTTCTCATATCACATGGTTTATGAGTGATGATGAAAATACTTTAATCAAACAATTAGATAATTCCGAACTTGATCTTATCTATATCGAAAAAAGACCTCTAAACTCTTCTTACTATACAAAGAATTGTATGTTAGAAAATCTAAAGATCTGTGTTTTACCTAATAATAAGTTTTCTACTTATAAAACAGTTCGGTTTGAAGATATTGATGGAAAAACATTTTTACAGAATTCCTCTGTAGGTGTTTGGTCAGACCTAGTAACTAAGTATCTTCCGCATTCTCAAATCATTCTACAAGATAACCGAGATGATTTAATCACATTGATTAACAACACACCATTCTCATGTTTTGTTACAAACCTCACAGATATCAATATCATCAAGAAATATACAAACAGAATCATTATCCCCATTGTTGACAAAGAAGCATCTAAACAATTTATATTTGTTACAAAAAATAAGAAAAGATTCTTAAATCTGATTCACGAAACCCATAATTAAGAATGTTGTAATTGATACATATCATAGTAATGATCTTTATGTTTCATTAACTCTTCATGTGTTCCTATTTCTTTTATAGTTCCTTTATCAATAACAATGATTTCATCAAAATCTTCAACAAAAGATAAATGATGTGTAATAACTACAACTGTCTTATCATGAATATCTTCTATTG
>CAVCCE010000187.1:0-3702 GCA_963600555.1 Duodenibacillus sp. | reverse complement strand
GATTGGTTCTGGTCTATGTGGGTGAATATTGATGATCGTGTGTCTATTATTTAATTCTTCCATCAATGGATCTAATAAAGGATCACCTAAATATAAACCTCGACTATTACTTGCTAGTTTGATTCCATTAGCGTTTAATACATCTAAAGCATAGATAGCTTCTTCTATGGAAGCTTGTACATTAGGAAGTGGTAATATGGCTTGGAAACCAAAATGTTTTGGATCATCTTTTTTGATTTGAGCCATTTGTTTATTTAAACTTCTACACATTTGAATAGATTCTTTGTCATATTCTTTAAAGTATGGTTGTGGTGTAGATAAAGATAACAGAGAATAATCAATGTTAGAATCTTTCATAAATCGTTTATGGTCATTTAAATCATATGTTGGTAAAGGGAATCCATCTTCTAATTCAGCGTTGTGTTCTTTTAAAAATGTTAAATATTCTTTAGATAAATAATGTGCATGTACATCAATCATATATGTTCTCTTTCTATTTTCTAAAGCTTAACATAAATAATAGGAAATGATGGACAAAAATAGATTGATGAATATGAATGCTAGTTTAATCTATCGTAAGAATGCGAAAAGTAATGTACAATTAGAAATGAAAAAATAGAAGGATGTTATACTTTGTATGATGAATAAGAAGATTATTAAAAGTTTATTGGTTTGTGGAATCTTGTGCAATGTGGCATGTTCTTCTAATGAGGGAAAGAATGTAAAAGATGGTACATATCAAGCAAGTGCTGAAGGTTACAATGGGGAGATACAAGTATCTGTAACGTTTGAATCTGGAAATATTACAAATATAGAAATCAACTCTGAGAATGAAACGGATATCATATCTGATGCAGCTATCAAGAATGTACCAAAATATATCAAACAAGAACAATCTGTAAATGTTGATGTTCAAACAGGTGCTACTGTTACTTCACAGGGAATCATTGATGCGGTAAAAGAAACGATACAAGAAGCACATGGTGATGTGAATGAATGGAATGAAGATGCGACTGGAAAACATTCAACAAAAGAAGTTGATAAACAGTGTGATGTAGTAATTGTAGGTGGTGGTATTAGTGGAATCACGGCGACATTGAGATTACAACAATTAGGAGTGAATTGTATCTTAGTTGAAAAGAGTGACACGTTAGGTGGAATCATGCGATATGGTGGAAACTATACACAATTGTATGTAGAACCATCTGAAGATACAAAGGAACTATCTTCTGCTACTTTACCATCACTGATTACAGATAATCTACAAGATACCGTTACTTGGCAAATTGAAGATCTAGGAATCATATTTAATGAAGCGGAAGATGATGATATTACTTTAACTGAATATGCGAAAGAAAATTCAAATATTGGAGAACTGTTAGCGACGGAAGTAGAAGTTTCAGGGGCTGATATCTTAACGGAAACATATGCACTTGGTCTAGAAAAAGATGACTCTACTGTTACTGGCATTACAGCAATGAACAAAGATGGAGAAATCTATCATATTTCTGCAGATCATATCATTATTGCGACAGGAAATAATGATTCAACATTTTATTCTTATAATACTGGAGATATGAATACGATCCTAACAGAAGAAGGATATGATGTTACTTCTACAGATTCAGATAAACAATATAATCTAGCTTTAAAAGTAGATGATAGTACATCTGTTGATACATATTATGCTAGTAGAAGTGTTATGGATGACGGATTGGTATTGGTTGATTCTGAAGGAAATCGGTACGTAAATGAATGTGAAGAAAGACTTGAATTAAACAATATTGTAAAAGAAGATTCTTATTTAGTTATGAATGCTTCTACATACAAGAAGTGGATGCAGAAGATACAAGAAAGTTCTTATTTAGATGAAGATGCTTATGAAGAATTAGAAGGTATCTATGTAGGTGATACATTAGAAGAATTAAGTAATTCTACTGGTATCTCATACGAAAATCTACTAGAGACCATAGAAAAATATAATGAATGTTCTATGAATGAAGAAATTAACGTATATGGTAGAGAAGATAAAGGTAACATAGATCCTGATGAAGAGATTTATTGTGTGAAATTATCATCTGTGACATTAGAAACAAATGGTGGTATTAGTGTGGATGATAATTTAAATATCATTGATTCTCAAACAAATACTGCTGTAGAAAATGTATATGCAATTGGTAGTGCTACAAATCATACTTCTACATTAGAAGGTGAAGAAAATACATGGGCATTTGTATCTGGTAAAGTCATAGCTGATAAGATTGGTGCTTTGTATGAGTAAAGTACTGATTACTGGAGCTACTGAGGGCATTGGACTGGCGTTTGCAAAATATTATTCTTCTATAGGTGATGAAGTATATCTTGTCGCTAGAAATCGTATGAGAATGATCGATGTGAAAAAACAGTTGGAAGATATGTATCATAATAAGGTGCATATGATCATACAAGATCTATCTGTAGTTGGTTCTGCATCACAATTGTATGAAAGTGTGAATGATGAGATTGATATTTTGATCAATAATGCTGGAGTAGGGTATACAGAAAGAAGTTGGAAGATTGATATTGATAAAGAAGAAAGCATGGTCGTATTAAATGATGCTACACTGATGTCTCTAACAAAACTATATGCGAATGATATGAAGAAAAGACATTCGGGTATGATCATCAATATGGCTTCTACGGGAGCATTTCAACCTGGACCTTATATCGCAGGGTACTATGCTTCTAAGTCATTTGTGGTTTCTTATACAAGAGCTTTACATGAAGAATTGAAACAATATGGAATACATGTATATTGTGTCTGCCCAGGACCTGTTGATACGGATTTTTATTTGAAGAGTGGTACAAATAGTCCGAGATACGCAATGAATCCTGATACAGTGGTTAAGTATACGATCAAACATATGAAGAAGAAATGTATGATCATTCCTGGATTCTTAAATCGATTTGTAAGGATCTTTCCAGAAAGTATAAGAATGTATTTTGTGAAGAAATCAAAATGGAAGAAGATACAAAAGAACAGTTAGTATGACATAAGTTCATTACTAACTGTTTTTTAGAATAGATTTGTAAACCAAATGATGATCTTGTCTAATAAGTGTGATTCTGCTTGTACTTGAATCATGATCTTAGTAGTATAAACGACTTCATTGTTTACTGTAACTGTTAGATCACCTTCAAGGTTTTGTTTAGAGTTGGTAGATTCTACAGTTGTGGGAAGTGTACAAGTAATTGTTGTTTGAACGTCTGTTGGTAAGTCTAAAGATAGATCTTCAGGTGCTTTCACTTCAATCGTATCAGTATCTGCACATGGGTGCGTTACTTGTATCGTAGTTACTACATTTTCTTTTGATAATATAGCTGCTGTATTCCAAGATTGTAATTGATTTAAGATGTTATCTGTATCACCAACATGAGGTGAGTTTGTAGCTTCAACGGAAGAATTGGCAACGATAGTAATTAAATGCATATCATTGACATCTTCCCAAGCAGCTAGACATCTACCAGCAGGATAAGTGAAACCAGTCTTTCCACCAATAAGTCCAGGAATGGAATAGTTATTTCTTTCTGCAGCTTTGAATAAAGTACTTTCTAATTGGATTCCTTCTGGATGAGATGTAAGAGATGAAGTTGTATAAGAATGAGATGAAAATATCGTAGAGAATGTTTCGTTATTCAAACAATATTGTAGTAACTTCGCCA
>CAVCCE010000186.1:0-3717 GCA_963600555.1 Duodenibacillus sp. | reverse complement strand
GCGTTAGTAATTGTTTGTACAGGTATCTTTACAATCATTCATTTACTAACAAAACAATCATCTAATTCTGATTCTACAATTAGTGAAACTTCAACACCTGAAACAACGGAAGAAGCGCAAACTACAGAATCTAAAATCAGTTTATTTTTAACAGGTGATGGATTACTTCATGATTCTGTTTATACAGATGCTCAAAATGATGATGGGACATACGACTTCAGTAAGCAATTAGATGAAGTCTTGAATGTAGTTAGTAACTATGATCTAGCTTACTACAATCAAGAAACTTTATTAGGTGGAACAGAACTTGGGTTGAGTGGTTATCCTACATTTAACTCACCAAAAGAGTTTGGAACATATATGGTTTCTAAAGGTTTCAATCTAGTTTCTACTGCGAATAATCATTGTTTGGATAAAGGTTTTACAGGTGTACAGAGTTCTAGAGATTTTTGGAATTCACAAACAAATGTATTAATGAGTGGAACAAATAGTACAGAAGAGGAATACAATTCAATTCCATCTATTGAAATCAATGGAATCAAGATTGCGTTTCTTGCGTATTGTGAAAATACAAATGGAATTGAAGCTGATTATTCTTGGGAAGTAAATTATTTCCCGGGACATGAAGAAGAAATGTTGAATAAAGTATCTCAAGCAAAGAGTGAAAATGATGTAGTCATTGTATCAATGCATTGGGGAACAGAGTATTCTCATGAAGTAAATGATAAACAATATGATCTAGCGAATCGTTTAACTCAAGCTGGTGCAGATGTTGTTGTTGGAAATCATCCACATGTCATTCAACCATTCCAATGGGTCAATAATAAACCAGTATTTTATGCGATGGGAAATCTTGTTTCAACACAATTGAATCAAGAGAACTTAGTTGGATTATGTGCAGGATTAGATATCACAAAGAAGGAAGATGGAACGATCGTTATTGATAATGTAAGAGCTGATCTTACATATACAACGATGGAAGGTTCTTATCCTGATCTTAGATATAACATACAAGTACATCCTATGACTTCTGTAAGTGATGAGACATTACAATCACAAGAGTGTAATAAAGATTACTATACAGTAAATGAATTATATGAAGCTTCAAAAGCTATCGTAACTTCATTAGATTCTAATATTACAATTGGTGGAATATTTAACTAATAAAAAGAAGCTATAACAGTTAGCTTCTTTTCATATTTATTAAAAATGGCTATGAATGAAGAAAAATCTTTAACATATCGTTCGTTTTATGCATATAAATAAGGATTTGTCATCCACACTGTGCAAATCTGGATTTAATATAAATTAACAAAATTAGATTCATTAAACGTAGGTTGAGTTAATTTTATTTCATTAATAATTTCATATACTAAATTTATATCAGGTGAATGAATTGTTTGTAAAAATGCAGATAATAAAAATTGAAATTGTTCAGAAGATTTATCAGAACAATCTATTTTTGAAATTTCTTTTAATAAAAATTCCTCTGATAAATCAACAGAATTATCCTTTAGAGTAAATTTTTGTAAATCATCTAATATACTAATAAAAGAAGTATAATTGCGATAAATAGATTGTGGTACTAAACAAATGATTTGTTGAGTTGGCAAATTTAATCTTTCTAATATTGCTTTCAAATGTTTTGTAGATGGAATTTGTTTTCCATTCTCTATTCTAGAGATAGTAACTGGTTCACAAATACCTTCACATAGTTCTTCTTGTGTCATGTTTAATTCTTTTCTTCTTGTTTTAATTAATGTTCCTATATCCATGTACTGCATGTTAAATATTCTATCAAAGAACAGATAATAAAAAAACAACATCTAAATGATGCTGTTTAGTCGATTTTAGTTCCACAATTTCTACAGAAATGTGAATCACATTCTACATGTTCTCCACAATTAGGACATACTTTATCAGTTGTTGTTTCAACAGGTTGTACTTGTTCATTTTGAATGAACTTGTGTGGTGCTTCAATCTTCTCTGCGTGTTTGTTACCACTTGGAACTCCACCATTCAACTGAACGAGAGTATCGGAATTTTCTACAAGTGTTCCAAATGCATATAATACCAATACATTGATCCAAGAAAGTAGGATGCCAATTGCGGCAATAATTACACCAGAAAGAATTCCAAATAATACGGTTCCTACTCCACCGTTATAAGAATATGCAGCTCTAACAAAACTTGTTCCAATAACAAATACACCAATTAAGATACTAATAACAGCACCAATCCAGAATAGCACCTTTGCGTATGACTTTACTTTTCCACCAGGATTTTTAAACATAATTACTTTTCTCCTTTTATCCTTATTTATTATTACCTATTTTTGTGAAAAGGGAAATAAATATGTATGAAAGTTCTGTGAACAACTCTAGATGTGGAATGGAGTAATGCGTGTTATAATGTAAGACATGAAAAAAGGGTTATTTATCACATTTGAAGGACCTGATGGAAGTGGGAAGACAACAGTATCTACTGCTGTTGTAGAAAGACTTCAAAAAGAAGGATATCAGGTAAAATATACAAGAGAACCAGGTGGTTCTAATATTGCGGAACAGATTCGTAGTGTTATTTTGGATCCAAAGAATACAGAAATGGATGCGAGGTGTGAAGCATTGTTATATGCTGCTGCACGACGTCAGCATTTAGTTGAAAAAGTATTACCTGCATTAGAAGAAGGTATTACTGTTATTTCTGATCGCTTTGTGGATTCATCTTTAGCGTATCAAGGATATGGTAGAGGAATTGGAGTAGAAGATGTATATTCAATCAATATGTTTGCGATTGAAGGAAAACTACCAGATAGAACGATCTATTTAAATATTGATGCTAAGACAGGTTTAGATAGAATCAATGCGAATCGTACATCTCTAGATCGTTTAGATCAGGAATCAGAGGATTTCCACAATCTTGTTCATAAAGGATATGAAGAAGTTGTTGAAAGATATAAAGATAGGATGGATATCGTAGATGCATCTAAAGATGTTGATACGGTCATTGAAGAATCTTATCAAATCGTGAAAGGATTATTAGATGCTTAAGGAGTTGTTAGAACAACAACAGCCTATTGTTTATCGTGCACTGAAGAATGCGTGTGATACCAATCGTATTTCAAGTGCATATCTTTTTACTGGGCCTTATGGAACGCCAAAGTATGAAGCTGCTTTATTATTAGCACAGAGTATTTTGTGTGAAGAAGGAAACTCTTTAGCGTGTGAAGAATGTAATACATGTAGAAGAGTTAGAGAAGGTATCTATGCGGATATGGTCATTCTTGATGGGAAAGAAGAAACGATATCCAAAGATAAGGTAGATGAGATCCAAGAGAGGTTCTCTAAGACAGCTTTAGAAAAGAATGGACAAAGGATCTACATTATTAAGAATGCGGAAAACGCAACGATTGCGGCACAGAATAGTATGTTGAAGTTCCTAGAAGAACCAGGAGCTGGTGTAACAGCTATTCTTACAACAGATAACGTCAACAAGCTATTACCAACGATTATTTCTAGATGTACGGTATTACCATTTATGCCTAGAAGTGCACAGGATTATTATGAAGATCTAGTGAATGTTGGTGTGGAAGATGATGATGCATATTTTATGTCTTATATCGTAAAAGATATGAGTGACTTAAAGAATATGTATGATGAACAAAGTGAAAAGTGTACGACTTTATTTGAACATGCATGCGGAATGTTGAAACAATAC
>CAVCCE010000185.1:0-3733 GCA_963600555.1 Duodenibacillus sp. | reverse complement strand
GGCTGAAGACTGTTCATGATATACCTTGAAGGAATCAGTATCTAATTCTTTACTAAGTGTTTGAACTTCTGGTAAAGATACTGTTATTGTTTTGGCTTCTTCATTTACATCATATGTGACTTTTGTGAAATCATATCCAGCTTTGATATTTACATTATAGGAATAAATTTGCTTGGATTGTGTAAATGGAACTTCAATACCAAATAGTTTTTGGGAATCATCAATGACTTGTACTTCTGTTGTATAAGCACTTTGTGTTGCAAGTTCTCCGATATTTTCAAATTTTAATTTTGTTGTAGCTCCATCTGTTGTTGGCTCTTGTTTTCCTACTTTTAGACCTATGCATAAGAAAGTGATAGCGATAATGAAAGCTAGAACGATGAAGAGTGTTTTCTGATACTTTTTGAATAGTTCTTTTACCTTGTTCATTTTGATTTCTCCTTTTTGATCAGTTCTTTTGTTTTTTGAATCTGTGATTGCTGAAGTTGTATCTGTAGCTCTAATGTATGAATATTAGAATCTAAAATTTTGATTCTTTCTTCTGTAGTAGCTTTGAATAGCTCTTCTATCATTTTGAGTGGAATTCCTGCTTCTTTATAAGAGAGGATTTGTTTTAATTGTTTTACTTTCTTGTTGGAATAGTATTTTGTATTTTGTGTTCCAACTCTTATAGAAGGTTTTAGTAATCCAATCTTGTCATAATAGAAAAGCGTCTTTCTTGTAATATGGAATTCTTTACAGATTTCGTTAATCGATTTCATACAATCAAGTTCTTCTGCTTGCATTGTAAAACCGTTCCCTAAAGGAACGGTCAAGTCTTTCGTGATGTTTTTTGTCATATATGACTCCTTTCATCACGGAATAAGATTTTTTCGCGTATGAAAAGATGTATAATATAAAAAATATTTGAATATAAAGGAATTGTAATATGAATGATTTTGAATTGATTAGACCAACAAATGAGTATGCAGATCAGATTGTTGAATATAGAAAAGAATTTCTAGATGCTGGTGATTCTATGGATGGTACAGGACCATTAAGCGATATAGAAAATCCAGAAGAATATATAAAAATGTGTTTGGATTATGAAGATCCTAATAAGGTTCCTTCACATCTTGTACCTGCTACACAATTTCTTTTTGTTCGTAAGAGTGATAATAAATTAGTTGGAATGATTTCAGTTAGACATTATTTCAATGATTATTTAGAAAAATATGCAGGACATATAGGCTATTCTATAAGAGTGAGTGAACGACGTAAAGGGTACGCAAAAGAAATGTTAAAAATGACACTTCCTTTCTGTAAGAAGATAGGAATTGAGAAGGTATTGATTACGTGTAATGAGAATAATATTGGAAGTGAAAAGACGATTCTTTCAAATGGTGGTGTATATGAATATACGATACATGAACCAAATGAAAATAAAGATATAAAGAGATTTTGGATAACACTTTAATAAAACAGGTATCATTTGAACATACCTGTTTTGTTATTGTTGGAATTGTTACTTTTGCGATCTTTTTTTACAATTGAATACATCTAATTGTTCTTTAATGTTATCTGGAATTACTTTCTTGACTGGAATGATACAACTGTTGACCATTCTTTGTGAGAAAGAAATGATAAAGTTGATGTCTTCTTGTACATTCTTTTCACTGATAGTTGTGATATCGTCATACCTACAATGGATAGGTTCTAGCATCGTATTACGTGCGAATGTTAACGCAGGTACATCGTTACTTGCGAAAGATGTTGAATCGCTTGGATAAGCACCTGTAGTAACTTTATTTGGGAATCCTACTTCACTTGAAAAATAGTCAATATAATGTGCAAGTTGATCTTCAGCAGATACTCGAGTATCAAATTCACCTAGATGTGAACCAATCATATCGATATTGATATTTAATCTGTACTTATCTAGAGCTTTTTTATGTTTCTTACAATATGCTTGTGAACCTAATAATCCTCTTTCTTCACTACCACACCATACAAATACCAATGTATGTTTTGGCGTTTGTTTAGAGAACGCTTCCGCAATCTTAAGTATTGTTAGTGCTCCTGTGGCGTTATCGTAGATACCTTTCGAAAGTGGTACAGAATCGTAGTGTGCTGAGAATACAATGACATCATCATCTTCACCTTTGATCTTACAAACGACATTTCTTGATTTACTATCTTTGATATCTTTTTGTTTGAGGGTGATCTTTACTTCTTGAACATCTTTTTGAATCATCTCATAAGCATCTTTGAGATGAATGTTTACGCCTGGTAATCTACCAAGCTTTTCTAATGGCTCACGGATTTCTTTTTGATCGATATCTGTATCATCATCGTGTAGTGTTCCATTTGATGTAATAAAACCTACAGCACCATGTTCTAATAGATCTTTATATGTCCAATATGGCATTCCAGAATCTAATAAAACGATCTTATCTTTTACATTCTGTAGTTCTCTTTCATCATTCTTATTTCTTAGATAATAAACTTGTTTTGTGAGCGAAGAACTAACAGAATTCATATATCCAGTACATGGAATTTCTTTCTTGTATGGTTTTGTTATTTCTAGTGTTGCCTTTGAAATGAAAGAAGCTTGTACATCGAATTCTTCGATCTTGGATTTCAATCCTAGCTTCTTTAGTTCTGATTGAATGTATTCTGCAGCTTTTAGTTCTTCTTTTGAACCACCTGTTCTTACATATTCAATATTCTTTAAAAATTGGTATTCATTGATCATGATTTTTTAATCTCCTAGAAAATATTATCCTACAAATTTCTGGAATTTAAAAAAAACTTGTGAATAGTATATTGGAGGAAGTAAAAAATGTTGAAATCAATATTAGCTTGTTTTGAATCGGAATTAACGTATCTACAAAAGAAAGAAGTAGAACTTGGTTTACGACATGGATTAAAAAAAGAAGATGTTAGATTGTATGCATCAAGAGAATACAACTACTTACAAATGAAGGAAATCAGATTGTGTTTAGAACATGGAGTAGACAAGAAAAGATTGAAAAGAATATTACATTCTGATCTAACGGTTGCACAGATGCATCAATATCGAATGAAGTTGGAAAGAAATGAAATGATTCCTATTGATATGAAAAGATACGTTCTAATTAGTTTATTTATTATTTCGATGTTCTTGTTTTTTACTTTGTTTCCAGTTGAAGATGGAAGGCCTACATTAGAACTAAAAGAAGAATCTATTATTTTACAATGTGGTGATACTTTTGATCCAATGTCTTATATTCAATCTTTTTCTTCAAAACAAGGACAATTGATTCTACCTTCTAGTATTGATACTAGCAAACAAGGAAATCATGTTTTGGTATATCGATTGAAAACAAAGAATCAAGAAATAGAAAAGATCTTGTATGTAAAGGTTAAATGAAAATCCATGTTAGAATAGATGCAGTTAAGCTACGAGGGGAATGATATGGCTAAGAAAAAAAGAAAATTAAAAAAGGGAGTCTTATTAAAGATCTGTTTGATGGTTGCCTTATTTGTTGTGGCAACTTTTGGAACAGCATTTGGATTGAATTATCTATTCAATGGAAAGAAAGTTGAAACTGCTTCTCAACCAACAGAACAAGCAGAAAGTACTCCAACACCAACTGCAGAACCTGTTACGACAAGTGCATCTTTATTTATGGTAGGGGATGCTTTATTGCATACAACTATTGAAAGAGATGCGGAAGTTGGAGATGGAACATACAACTTTACGTTATTAGAT
>CAVCCE010000184.1:0-3767 GCA_963600555.1 Duodenibacillus sp. | reverse complement strand
TCTACAGTTCTCATGCATTTTTCTTTTCCACATCTTTTAATGAAGAGCCAAAAAAGAACATACATTTTTTTGTATGTTCTAGTTTTGTTATTGATTTGCTTGTTCTGGAGCGTTGATATCAGTATCGATATGGTTTGTTCCATCAGCGTGTTCAAACGCAGCAAGTTCTGGATGCTCTCTCTTTTCCTTTGTGAAGTTTTCATAAGAAGGTTTCTTATGTGTTTGACTATTCCAGATTTCATCTGCAACAGGAGCCCAAGCTTTCGCGTAGTCTTGTGTCTTAGCACAGAGATGTTCAACTTCTTCTGGAGACTCTTCGTTCGTTTGATGAGCACCTGTCTTATGAACCATCTCTAATAATAGGTCTGGATTTTCTAACATTGGACATGGACGTAAGTGATTACGGTTGAAAGGTTGTCCTTCATGATATGCCATAAATAATGGTGATTGTAACATTTCTAAGATTGAATGATCTTTGATATTACAGTTAGAGAAGTGAATGAATACGCAAGGTTCAGCATCACCATTTGAATTGATATGGAAGTAGTTTCTACCACCTGCGATACATCCTCCAACAAATTCTCCATCATTTTGGAAATCCATTGGGAAGAATTCAATATCACTTTCTTCTGTACGAATGCTTCTGATTCTTTCAATCATGTACTTTCTTTGTTCAAGTGTAGGCATCAATTCAGGTACTGCATTGTTTCCTACAGGCATCAAATGGAAATAGAATCCATAATGTGCACCCTTTTCACATAACATGTGGAAGAAGTCATCAGAAGTAACTGCTTCTACATTCGCTCTTGTATAACAAATGGATGTACCAAATACGATTCCATACTTCTTTAAAAGATCCATTGCCTTCATAACAGCAGCGTAGTGTCCTTCACCACGTCTCATATCATTTGTATCAGGTGTTCCTTCAATAGATAGCATGAATGATAAGTTACCTAACTTCTGGATCTTCTTACATAGTTCTTCATCAATCAATGTTGAATTAGAGTAAGCAACAAAGAAACAATCATCATGTTTTTCACATAACTTTAATACTTCTTGTTTCTTGACCATAGGTTCACCACCAGTCAACATATAAAGATGTGCACCTAATTCTTTGCCTTCTGTAACGATCTTATCCATCTGTTCATATGTTAAAGATGACTTTCTTCCATATGTACCACTCCAGCATCCAACACAATGCATATTACAAGCCATTGTAGGATCAAATAAGATCAACCAAGGAATATTACAATTATACTTCTTACGATTTTCACGAATTGTCTTTGTTCCCCTAAAGAATGATTCATATCCTAGATTCAAAAGCATTACCTTTGCGTAATGTGGATCAGCATCATCGATGATATGATTCAACATCTTCATCCATCTATGATTTGGATCAGATACATATTTTCTAACGGATTCGATCTTTTCTTTCGCTTCTGGATAGAACTTTTCTGCCAAATCTACGATTTCTAAATAGATTTCAGTTCTTTCTTCATAACTATTCGCATCATTTAATTTTTTTAGCAAGCGATCAGCTAAAGCTGATACTGCAGCCCTTTCAGCTGTGTGTTTGGCGTTTTCTAACAACATAAATGCCTCCTCATTCCTAATGCATTCTAGTATTGTTTTCATTCAAAATAAATATACAAAAATGAAAATTCGTCATTTTTTGATTAATTATTTTCCATTGTCTTTTTTAACCAATTCGATTTGAAGTAATAAATAGCAGTCATAGCTGCACCTACGATCCAGCTAAAGCTATAACAATAACCAATCACAGAGATATCATGAAACATTGGAATCGTTATTGCTAAAAAGATTTGTCTAATTACAACAAAGGCAACGATTGATGTCACCATAGGTACTGTACTTCTTCCCGAAGCCCTTAAAGCAGCAGAGTACATTTGATGGAAACAAAGAAATATGTAATATGGGCACATGATCTTTAGGATCGTTGAACCATTTTCAATTACTTCAGGATCACTTGTAAAGATACCAATCAAGTTATTTGCGAATAAATACGCAACGATACCTAAAACCACAACGATCGTAATAGACATGATCAAAGAAGCTCTTACCCCTTTCTTCACACGATCATACATCTTAGCACCTAAGTTTTGCCCACAGAAAGTCGTTGTAGCCAACATCAAGCTTTGTACTGGCAATCCCAAAAAATTATCTAATTTATGAGAACAAGAGAATCCAGCCACGCCTGAAGAACCAAATTGATTGATATATGCCATAACAATGACATTTGATAATGAAACGATCATTCCTTGCACACCTGCAGGAACACCTATCTTAACGATATCTTTCAAGATAGAAAAATCAATCTTCATTTGTTTCAAAGTAATCTTATATTCTTTTTTCACAGTAAATAACAATCGAAATACAAGTAACATGGATACACATTCACTAATGATCGTAGCTAATGCTGCACCATTTACTCCCATACCAAGATTTTTAACAAAGAATAGATCTAAAAAGATATTTAAGATAGAAGTCGCAATCAAAAAGTATAAAGGATTCTTAGAATCTCCAACTGCTTGTAGAATACCTGTACCCGCATTGTATACTGTTAAGAACGTAGCTCCAAGGAAATAAATTGCTAGATATCCATCGGCATCTGCATAATAGTCTTCCGGTGTATTCATCCATCTTAATATCTGTGGTGATAAGAAATATCCTACAAAGCTTAAGAAGATTCCAAAGATAATAGAGAACACAAGAAATGAATGAATTGATTTAGATTCATTTTCTACATCTCTAGCACCATAATATCTAGATACGATTACACCTGCACCAGTTGCTAGGCCTTGGAAAAAAGCAATCAACAAGTTAATGATTGGCGTACTAGCACCAACTGCCGCAAGAGCTTCTTTTCCAACATAATTTCCTACAACGATTGAATCAATTGTGTTATACATCAATTGAAAAAAGTTGCCTAATAGTAGAGGTATCGCAAATATTGCGATTTTCTCATATATATTACCTGTTGTCATTAATCCATTATTCTTTTCTTCCATATCACTTACACACCCTTTTCTAATATTTTACAACTATCTTACAAAGCACATAAAAAAAGTGCTCATTTCTGAGTACTTTCCTTCTCAATTTTTTCTTTTGTCATTTTATCAATAGCTTCTCTTAAACTTGTAAGATATGGAGAAAACTGAACGATATCTTTTCCATATGTCATTTGTAGATCGTATTCTAAAGGTAACCATGTATTGATATCAGCTTCATCATGAGCAATTAAAGCTTCTAGTTTATCTAAAGATTTATATGTTTTCGCTTCTTTTGTTTCTAAGGCTATCATTTCTTTCAGTAAAGTATTCCATTCATCTTTTTGTGCTTGTGGAAATTGATTTACCCAATCAAAGAATAATTCATCTTCTTTCGTTTCATCATTATGGTTCTTTTCAAATACTGGAATATCTCCAGTAAATGCCTCTCCTAGATCATGAATCAAACACATACGTATGACTTTATTCATATCCACATCTTTAAATTCATCTTCTTGAGATAATAACATAGCCATTAATGCGATTCTCCAAGAATGATCCGCAACAGATTCTTTTCTTTCACCTATTGTCCAATTATGTCGTGTATTGATTTTTAAGTTGTTTGCGCGATGTAATATTTCTAAAAATTCTTCAGGTGTCATACAAATCTCCAGTCCTTGATATTTTAAAAAAGAAAGTTATAGAATTCAACATTGCAAAAAAAACTAAATTCATGTATTATTAATAAGCACTTTTAAT
>CAVCCE010000183.1:0-3773 GCA_963600555.1 Duodenibacillus sp. | reverse complement strand
GTTTTTAGCAGTAGGTGCGATGCTGCCTGCTTCTAATACTTTGTTTAGTTTTTCTTCTTCGATTGGAATATCTTTGTATTTTCTAGAAGAATATCTTTTGTTTGCGAGTTCAAGAAATGTCATATGTCAACTCCTTCGAAACGTAATATGTATTTTCTAATTTAATAGAACTTGTGACACCTTCACCAGCATTTGGATGGAAGTGTGAATATACAGCATCTACACCAAATAGTGCTAATAAGATAACAGATAATGGAATGATGATCTTTGGTGATTTCTTTGAAACAAAGGAATCAAATAATGGTGCTACTAAATAGATGACGAGTGAACAACCTACACCGAACACTAACAATCCTTCCGCACAGATCCTTCCATCTAAGTTCAAAAAGTAACCTGTATAATCCCACCATTTTGTGTGATACTGCATTTCCAAGAACCAAGAAGTAGAATATTCGAGAATACCAGAAAGAACGATAGCTCCAAAGAAACAAGCTGGTGGATTCTTTCTGAGTCTAGCTAATAACAATAAAGCTACGATACCACCTGTACCATAGATTGGAAGCCATGGTCCAAACATGATACCTCTATTAACGAACTTACCAAGCGTTACTAACATTAACGTTACTTCCCAAGCCCATCCAACAAATGAGAATAGGAAGAAGAATAGGATCAATGTCCATATCGTATAACAACGAATATATTGGATCGCAAATGTTCCTTTTCTGATACTTGGCTTATAAGATGGATTTAAACGTACAGGATAGATCTTTTTATCTAATGCATCATGGTCATTAGAAATCGTATGTTTTAAGTTTTCAATAGCTTGGAAGTGTTTCTTTTTTGCGGTAGAACCAATCCACAATGAGAAATTTGTCGCAAAGAATTTTTGTATTTTAGAAATCTGAATTGGATGTTCTTTGAGATATTTCTCATCTTGTTCCACATCACTATATGCTAGTGATAAAGTTTCATCGTCTGCAATTTCATATAGATATGTATCATTCAACAATTCAATATTCTCAATGCCTTTCTTTTTACTAACACTTCTTAACCATTCATAGTATTTCGCTTCAACTGTAGCTAGATAAGGATTTAAGAATACGATACCAGCGATGCCGACTGTAAAGAAGTCTAATATATACCACCAGAACATACTGAGATATAGTGTGAATAATTGCCACTTATGGCCTTTCATCATCTTTCTAGATAATGTGATAGCTTCTCTTCCACTGATATCTGGATTTTCAGCTAAGATGTAAGGAACCATAGCATAAGAGAATGATTTAATGATTCCTCCAATGATCGTACACCACCATAGTAATAAGTAGATCGTACATCTTAAATAGGCTAATGCAGCTTTGAAGTTTTTCTTAATTGCGTGTGACATGAACGCATGAGAAACTGGAACTTTCTTGTATGTTCCTGCTTCTAAAGTAACTCTTCGAATAACGATCTTGAAGTAATCTACAACAAAGATGTGGTATAAGAGATAGATAAATAACGCACCAACAATGATGAGTGCTAATGCGATATTTGTTGAAGTAGTGATATTTGTAATAGATGTTACAAGTGTTATGACTACACTTCCAGAAAGAAATGAATTTACAACTGTTGATAATACACCTTCTGTATGACCAAAGTGATTATCAGTTGTATCTTTTTCAGTTTCATAACTTTGTTTAGAAGCTTCCGCAATCTGTTTCGCACCTTCAAAATCGCCTTCTACGATATTATCAATTACATCAGTAAGTGGAGCACTAATACCGATGATCTGGGATGATTGTATCTTTTCTACTTCTGCACTTGTATCTTCTGTATTCTGTGTCCATAAAGTAGTAATACCTGAATATTCACTACCTAATACTCCCGCAATCAAACAGAAGATTACTAACAAGAAATAATGATGTTTTACAACTGCTTTTGCTTGTTTTTTAATTTTCTTACGATTGTACATATTTTTCTCCTGACTTCATTATTATAACAAACTAGAAATTATCTGTTTGTTTGATATCAATGATTTCTTCTTTGCATTTACCACAATCAGAGCATCCATTACAGATAAGCCTAGAACCACATGTTTGACAATGTTGTCTGAAATGAGGCTTGTATAATTGTTCTTTTGGTATTTCATTCATAAAGGAATCATATAACTTCCATTCGATTGGTTTACCTACATAAGATAATTTAGATAAGTAAGCTTGTTGAGCTTGAATTGATTTATTAGAAATATGATAGGTCTTACCATCTTTGATGAATGTATTTCCTGTTTCGATAAATGCGAAAGTGATGTTGTATTTCTTACAAGATTCTGATAATTCTTTTACCCATTCATAGTGAAGCGGTCTAGCTCCATCATAGTTTTCTCCACCACATATCACTTGTTCGATTTGACCTTGTTGAAGGTATGGTTCTAGATGAATTGGGCCAATGAAAGGTGCACACATGATTCCTTTATGCTTTGAAGGAATATCAAAAAGGATAGGAATTCTCTCATCCGTTCGTTGTTGATTTTCACAAGTTACATTCAATATAACATTTTCCCATCCATCTCCCCAATCACTTGGTAGATGCTCTTTGATTCTTTCGGGACGTTTTGTGAGAATGAAGAAACGTACATCTTTTCGAATTCGTATCATATCCCATACTTCATCTCTCCATTCATCCGCTTCTTCTAAAAAGAAATCAGAAGTCATACAAATACGAATCAATTCCCCAGATTGAATCTGATAAGAATGATTTCTTTTCTTTTGAAGAGGGTAATTGAAATTGTTTGTTTTAGTGATGAAAAAACTGTTGATATTTCTTTTAGAATCCAAGTAATACATATAACAATGTTCACAACCTTCACTCTTTTTCTTACATCCGTGCCAAGGATTCCAGATATCATGCATGAATATCACCTACCTTTGTATGAATGAAAAAAATCAATTCTTTTAGATCTTTATGTAAGTATTTATCTTTGTGATAAACAACATAACAATTGCGGATGAATGGATTCTTCTTTAATGAAATGATTTTAATGTCTTTTTCTTTCTGAATAGAAATCGTAGGTACGATAGAGATACCTAAATTGTTCTTAACCGCTTCTATCAATACATCAGTCGTACTAGATTCCCATATAGGATCAATAGAGATATGATTTGATTCAAATATCGCATCAATATAGTTTCTTTGAGCACTCCCTTTTTCTCTTAATAACAAAGGAAATGTTGATAATTGTTTTAAAGTACAAGTATCAGGATAAGTGCTCTTTTTCGAAGAGATAACAGACAAAGGAGATTGTATTAGAAATTCTGTAATGAAATCTTTATGTTGAATGTTATTTTCGAATAAACAAAGATCTAGTTCATGATGTTCTAGTTTCTGTTGAAGCGTTTCTTCATTCTCTACAGTGACATAGATCTTGATGGAAGGATGTTGTTTTTGGAATGTTGATAAAAGAGAAGGAAGAATGTATTTTCCAATCGTTGAGTTTGTTCCTAGATGAAATGTAGATGATTCTGTTTCTTTTTGTAGAATATCCTTTAAACTATCATATCCTTCGATAATAGGAAGTAGTTTCATATACAGAGTATCGGCAGCATCTGTACGAATGAGCTTTTTGTTGAGACGTTCAAAAAGAATGACATCGTATTCTTTTTCAATGTCTTTGATGGCTTTAGAGACTGCTGGTTGAGTTAAATATAGATTGGAAGCTGCTTTTGTGATACTAGATTCACGATAGACTTCCATGAATATTTTTAAGTTGCGAAATGACATATTCTATACATATC
>CAVCCE010000182.1:0-3795 GCA_963600555.1 Duodenibacillus sp. | reverse complement strand
TTACATTTTTTCATAAATTGTTAAAAATGCTTTATTTATCAACTGTTTTTTAGTTGACGCTATAAATCATTTGTAATAAACTTTCATTACATTGAAAAAAATTTCAGAGGGAAAAACATGAGAAATTTATTAAAGGGACTCAGTAGTGTTGCTCTGGCAGTTACACTTGCTGGCTGTACAGTTGGTGGTACAGCTACAACAACGACATCAACAACAGGAACAGATAGTTCATCGGACACTTATACAGTTGGTATTCTACAACTTGTACAACATCAAGCATTGGATGCTGCAACAAAAGGATTTAAAGAAGTACTTACTGAAGAATTTGGTGATAAAGTTACATTTGACGAACAAAACGCTGCTGGTGATACAGCTACAGCTAATACAATTGCCGCAAGCTTAGTAAGTGAAAACTGTGATTTGATCTTAGCTAACGCAACAGCTTCTTTACAAGCAGTATCTTCCGCTACAAGTGATATTCCAGTACTTGGTACAGCTGTAACAGATTATTCTGCAGCTCTAAGCTTAACAGATTATGATTCTTCTAAAGCTATTGGAACAAATGTATCTGGAACATCTGATGGTATCTCTTACGAAGCACAAGTTGAATTGTTTGCAGAACTTGTACCAGATGCTAAAACTGTTGGTATCCTATATTGTTCTGGTGAACCTAACTCAGTTGTTCAAGCTGAAGCAATGGAAAAACAATTATCAAAAGCCGGATATGAAGTTAAGCAATATGCATTTGCAGACACAAACGACATTGCTTCTGTAACGCAAACAGCTTGCCAAGATTCTGATGTAATCTATATTCCTACAGATAACACTGCTGCTTCTTGTACAGAATCCATCAATAACATCGCAGAACCTGCTGGTGTTCCAATCATTGCCGGTGAAGAAGGTATCGCTACTGGTTGTGGTATCGCTACACTTTCTATTAGTTACTATGAATTAGGAAGACAAACAGGAGAAATGGCAGTCAAGATCCTTAAGGGTGAATCTAAGGTATCTGAAATGCCTGTTGAATCTCAAACAAATCTAACAAAGGAATATGTAAAGTCTCGTTGTGATAAATTAGGAATTACTGTTCCTGATGATTACACAGCAATTGAAGAATAATCCCTAACACAGGGATACCTTATGGTGTCCCTGTTTCTTTTTTGAAATGGAGGTCTTATGAATTTAGATATTAATACATTGTTTGCTTCATTCCCTTCAGGCATAGCACAAGGTCTATTGTGGGGAATCATGGCATTAGGTCTATATATTACATTCCGTATGTTGAATATGGCTGATATGACAGTAGATGGTACATTTACTACAGGTGGTGCTGTTACTGTTATGTTGATCATTAATGGGACAAATCCTTGGCTTGCGGTATTGGTTGCATTCATTGCAGGACTTGCCGCAGGATTCGTTACAGGTATCTTACATACAAAATTAGGTATTCCTGCAATTCTTTCTGGAATCTTAACGCAATTTGCATTATGGTCTGTAAATCTAGCAATCATGGGTTTCTCTGCAAACAAGGCTATTTCTGTTAATTCTTATGCTTTAGCAATTTCTTCTAGATATGTATCTAACGCAATCGTTACAGGGCTTGTTTGTTCACTAATCGTTATCGCTATCTTATATTGGTATTTTGGTACAGAACATGGTTCGGCAATGAGAGCGACTGGTAATAATCCAGAAATGGCAAAAGCACAGGGAATCAATATCAACCGTATGAAAGTCATTGGTCTAGCATTATCTAATGGACTAGTCGCATTAAGTGGTGGATTAATGGCTCAATATCAAGGTTTCGCAGATATCAATATGGGTAGAGGCGCAATCGTCATTGGTTTAGCTGCTATTATTATTGGTGAAGTCGTTGCGGATATCATTGCTGGCAAGCATTCTAACTTTGCGATTCGTCTAGGATTTATCGTAATTGGTGGTATTCTCTACTACTTAGTAATCCAAATCGTTTTATGGTTACGTTTGAATTCCAACTTATTAAAACTATTTACAGCTATTGTAGTCGCAATCTTCTTAGCAGTTCCATATTTAATTTCTGTTTCTAAGGTTTCCTTCAAGAAAGCTTATAAGAATTCATTAAAGGAGGTCAAGTAATATGTCATTTATGTTAGAAATCAAAAATCTATCTAAGACCTTCAATAAAGGAACGATTAATGAAAAATTAGCTTTAGATCATATTTCTTTAACGCTTAACGAAGGCGACTTTGTTACTGTTATTGGAGGTAATGGTGCTGGTAAATCAACAATGTTGAATGCTGTAGCTGGTGTATGGCCAATTGATGAAGGAGCAATCATCGTTGATGGGCAAAACATTACTGGTCTGCCAGATTTTAAACGTGCTTCATTGATTGGTAGAGTATTTCAAGATCCAATGTTAGGTTCTGCTCCAGATATGCAGATCGTTGAGAACCTTGCATTAGCACATCGTCGTGGCCAGAAGAGAACGCTTCGTTGGGGTGTTACAAAGGCTGAAAAAGAAGACTACACAGAACAATTAAAGGTTCTTGATCTAGGCCTTGAAGATAGATTAACACAGAAAGTAGGATTATTATCTGGTGGTCAAAGACAAGCTCTCACCCTACTCATGGCTTCTTTGCAAAAGCCAAAATTATTACTTTTAGATGAACACACTGCAGCTTTAGACCCTAAAACAGCTAAAAAAGTATTAGAAATCACAGAAATGATCGTAGAAAGAGATCACTTAACAGCACTCATGGTTACTCATAACATGAAAGATGCTATCCAAGTTGGTAATCGTTTGATCATGATGTACAATGGACACATCATGTTTGAAGTTAGTGGTGAAGAAAAGAAAAACCTCACTGTTGACCAATTAATGAAAATGTTCTCTGAAGCAGCCGGTGAAGAATTTGCCGATGATCAATCTCTCTTGAATAAATAAAACATGGTATGTCATTCAATTGACATACCATTTCTTTTACTCAAAACTATATAAATTAATTCCTAATTTATCATCATATTTACGATCCACTTCACCATCAATGATTTGAATCGTAATTTCACATGTAAAGCTAATGATGGCTCTAGTTAGGTGTCCACCTACTACATTACCTTTGTCGTCCCCTGCACTCATATGAATATGCGAATAGTACTCATGATTTAATGTATTGATTGTTCCTAACAACGAAACGATTTCATAACTCCCTTGAAATGTATAAGTATTATACTTTCTAGTAGTAGCTTCAAATACTCCAATTGTAAAATCATTTGTAGCACCAATGCCTTGTATACTAGCAAGCTTGATGTTTTCTTTCAATGCGATATTTTTGATTTGTTCTAATATTTCTTCACCTTTATCCAAACGAGCTACAATTGTATTCTGAAATCTTTTATATTCCATATCTATTTACCTTCTATGAATGTAACTTCATCATAATCTTTTAATAGATCCAAGAACAATTCTTCACCTTTAGCTAAATGTCCTAAGTAGTTTCTTTGACCATCATTTTCAAATGGAATTCTAACGATTTGAATTTCTCCGGCATAATGTTGATAGTTATTATTAACAATCAATACATCACCCACATCAAACATTTCTTTATCACATTTTCTATAAGGAACATCTGGTTGTATCATTCTACCTGTTCTACTTCTCCAGATCCATTCTGATGAGTCGCCCATATCTAATTGTGGGAACATTTCAAACAATTGAAACTTTTCTGTATCTGTAATAGAAGGATCCGTAACAACTCTGATCTTACGATCTTCTACTCTGACTCTCTTATCCATTCCATAGACCTTGAATTGTTCATAAAC
>CAVCCE010000181.1:0-3864 GCA_963600555.1 Duodenibacillus sp. | reverse complement strand
ATATGACTCTTGGCTCTTATTTTCCTCATAAGAAAAATTCTGAGCATCGATTTCATTCAATCTTTTCTCAAAACGTGATAAATCATTTGTAGAAAAAGAATCAGTTGTTGTATCGTGTTGTAAACGATCTCTAAGTTCTTGATATTTTTTAGTACGTGATAATGTTGCCATAATTAACTCCAAAATTGTTCAATTTATTATAGCACATAAAAGCTTGTTATGAATGTTCATAACAAGCTTAACTACCATGTATTTGATTATTATTTACCATGGATGACTGGTGATATTTTCTTATATACCAACATCGTAATAATGACATCGATGATTCCCTTCATGAATGTAAATGGAACATTGAATATCAATAAACACTTTTCTATACTATCAACTGCCGGAAAAATTGCTTGATAAGCTTGAATGATCGTCTCTTTAGGCATGAAGTTGTAATAGAAAGGATAAACAACAAATAGATTTGATGGGAATGATATGATTGCCATAGAAATAGCTCCTAATAACGATCCAATAATAGCTCCTTTCTTTGTTTTATGTGACTTGTAGTATAGACCAGCTATTCCAACAAATACTGCACCTAAAATAAAATTAGAAAGTTCCCCAACACCAAAGGAATGCGAAGATAATATTGCATGTAATAGATTCTTTAAGAATTCAATTGAAATACCACACACTGGTCCCAAAGAAAATGCACCAATCAATGCTGGAAGATCCGAAAGATCAAACTTAATGAAAGTTGGCATGATCATTGGTAACGGAATTTCAATAAGTTGTAATACAAACGCTAATGCAGAAAAAATTGCTGTTACCGTGATGTAACGTGTTGTCATGCGAGATGATTTTGTTTTTGAAACTGTTGTCATTTTGTCTACCTCCTTACCCCTCTAAACAAAAAACCGGGGTTTAAAGATAAACTCCGGGTTTATTACTGATAAAAGTAAAAAGATAAAATCTCTTTCATCCAGACTGTACTGTCGCTACTGGAATTTCACCAGTTCAACCATTTCGGTTCGCGGAGTTTACCGCCGGTCGGGAATTACGCCCTGCCCTGAAATTTATCTATTACACTATAACACTTGTTAAGAAGAAATCAATAGTCTTCTTCTGAAAGACCAAGATCTTCTGGTTTTAAATACACATCTCTTGGTTTTGAGCCCTGTGCTGGTCCAATGACTCCTGCTTCTTCTAAAGCATCGATCATTCTAGCTGCACGATTGTATCCTATACCAAATCTTCTTTGAAGTAAGGATGTAGATGCCTTTTGTGCTTCAACAACATATTCTTTTACTTCTTTAAATAAAGGATCATCATTGATCGTTGCTACGCCACCAATTCCACTACCTTCATTGATTCCTTCTAATAAAACAAATTTATCATTGTACTTTGGTGACCATTGAGAAACATAATTTGTAATCTTTTGTACTTCTTCATCAGTTACAAATACACCTTGCGTACGCATTGCAGAGCTTGCTCCAATAGGCATATATAACATATCACCATTTCCAAGTAATCTTTCTGCACCTGCATGATCTAAGATCGTTCTTGAATCTGTTCCAGAAGATACCGCAAAAGCTATACGAGAAGGAATATTGGCTTTAATGATACCTGTAATGACATCAACAGATGGACGTTGTGTTGCAACGATCAAGTGAATACCAGCTGCTCTAGCTAACTGTGTGATTCTTTGGATGGATTGTTCAACATCCTTTCCAGCAACTGCCATAAGATCAGCTAACTCATCAATAATAACAACGATATAAGGCATTTTCTTAGGAGCTGGTGAACCATCAGGATTCTTAGCACCATTTTGTTGCCTTACTTTTTCATTGAATACTTCAATATTTCTAACACCTGCTGCCGCAAATATGTTATATCTTTCATCCATGATCTGAACGATAGCTTTTAAAGCATTGTTAGCTTGATTAGGATCATTGATAACAGGTCCTATCAAATGTGGAATCCTTGAATAAGGTGTAAATTCAACCTTCTTTGGATCAACCAATAACATCTTTACATCCTCAGGGTCTGTTCTCAATAAAAGTGAAGTAATGATTGCATTCATACATACAGACTTACCAGAACCAGTCGCACCAGCAATCAATAAATGAGGCATCTTGTCTAATCGACAAGTAACTGTTTGTCCTAATAGATCTTTACCAACAAAGAACAATAATGGTTGTTTTTTGTCTTTCTCAGATACATCAGAAATGATTTCTCTCATCTTAACTGGTGTACTCTTAACATTTGGTATTTCAATTCCCACAGCATTTCTTCCAGGAATAGGAGCTTCAATACGAACATCTTTTGCCGCCAATGCCATCTTGATATTATCTGCAAGTCCTAAGATCTTGGATACCTTTACATTCGCATTTGGTTTGATTTCAAATTGTGTAACAGATGGTCCAATATGCGTATCAATCAATTGAGCTTCAATATCAAAGTTTCGAAGAATATTGATCAACAATTCACCTTTTTCCTTTGCAGCAACTGCATTATCATTATTGACATCTTTAGAAGGTAATGGATCAAGCATCTGAGAAATCATTTTAGGTGTAGGAACCTTATATGGTTTCTTAGATAACTTTACCTCTGGTTTTTTCGCTGTTTCCTGAGGTTCATTTGTTTGTTCTTCTTGAGGTAATTCTAATTCTGTTTGTTCATAGAATTCCTCTTCCTGTTCTTCACTAGGTACTTCATCAAAATTCATTTCCATAGTATTTTCATCATCAGCTTCTGGCTGTTGAATCGTATCTTGTAGATCATCTACATTGATGAATACAGATTCCTCGCTAGATATCGTTTTACCAGGAATGGATACAACTGGAATTTCTTCTGTATCTCGATCTGCGGTTATGTTGATCAATTTTGTAACATGTGGTTCTTCCTTCTTTTCATCAGTAAGAATATTCATTGAATTCGTTTGTTCAATTTGATCATCTACTTGAATAGAACCTAACATAGCTTTTTTTGCTTCACGTTTTTCTTTGTGTTCTTCCAACATGATCCAAAGATTCTTTGGCTCTTTAGGTTCAGGTTCAACTTCAATTTCTTCCTCTTCTTCTCTTTCTGGAGTTTTAAAGAAATCCACGATCGTATAAAATACATTTTTATACACATCTAACGATACAATCAATAACATGGATACAATAAACAAAACAATAATGACAATTACTACACCAACTCTATCAAACAGCATAGAACAAATAGAATATAAGAAACCACCTATTAATCCACCACCAACATTCATAGATTCAACATTACCAGTGAAATAATCAGGAATATGTTCAATATATTGCATAAATACTGACATACCAGTTTCTGTTGTAGAAAAATAAGAACATAACAATAAAATTCCACAATTGATCAAAATAAATGGTACAGGATCAGCATCATCATTGTCATGATGACGATTCATAACATCAATCAGTATTAGCACAATAAATGAACCAATTACTACCCAGAATAAGAAACCGAGAAAATATCTTTGTAAGTTATATAAAAATGAACCAACAAATCCCAATTTCATAAATCCAATGATCAATAACGCCAAAAGGATCACTACTGTGATCCATTGTCTTATTTCTTTGTCTTTTTCTCTTTTAAGCTGTGCTTTTGTTTTTCTAGCCACGTAACCCTCTTATTAATCTTTTGTATTGATTTCAATGATAGCTGGTAAGATCATTGGTCTCTTTCCAGTTTCATGTAGAACATAACGTGCAATCTTGTCTCTAGCTTCTGAACGAACTTGCATATTGTCATAACGATTTTCTTTTACAGCATCATTGATTGTTGCTTCCATCAATGTACCAATCTGTTTAACAATATAATCAGCATCCTTCAAATAGATAACGCCCC
>CAVCCE010000180.1:0-3874 GCA_963600555.1 Duodenibacillus sp. | reverse complement strand
GTAAAAGTATACTATAATGCTGATGCATTACCTGACATTCATCGTGAAAGAGAATTAGCTAGAAAAGCATTTGTATTAGGAATTCCTACAGCGATTCCATATGATGTTGTTAAGGTTGGAGATACATACGGTTCTGTATTTGAGCTATTGAATGCGAAAAGCTATATCAAAATGATCGTAGAAGATCCTTCTACAATTGATGAGTATATCGTTAAGTTTGTTGATCTCATGAAGAAGATCCATTCAACAGAAGTAAAACCTGGTGATCTACCAGATGTCAAACAAACTGTTTTAGGATGGGCTGAATATTTAAAAGATTATATTCCTCAAGATAAGTATGAAAAGCTTAAAGAAATGATTCAAGCTGTACCAGATACGCATACAATGATCCATGGTGATTATCATATGAAGAATGTTATGATCCAAGATGGTGAGACACTATTGATTGATATGGATACATTATCTGAAGGACATCCTATCTTTGAACTAGGAAGTGTATTTAATGCATATGTTGGATTTGCGGATGTTGATAAGAATGTAACAGAGGAATTCTTAGGAATTCCACGAGAAACAGCTATTTATATCTGGAATAAAACATTGCCTTTATATCTAGAAACAGAAGATGAAGAAAAGATCAAAGCTGTTGAAAAGAAGGCAAAACTAGTCGGTTATACACGTTTATTAAGAAGAACGATCAAACGTGAAGGTTTTGAAAAAGCTAGTAAAACAATTGAATTTTATAAGGAAAACTTGCTTCAATTGATTGATGAAGTAGATACATTAGTTTTCTAATCTAGGAGGATATTTATGACAATTCAAGAAATTAAAGATGGTGAAAATCTAACATTACAATTAGGTGGACGTTTAGATACAACGACAGCACCTGATTTAGAAAAAGTAGTTAATTCTGATTTAGATGATGTTAAGAACTTAGTTCTAGATATGAAAGAATTGAAGTACGTTTCTTCTGCAGGTTTAAGAGTATTATTAACACTTCAAAAGAAGATGATAAAACAAGGTTCCTTAAAATTATTGAATGTATGTGATGAAATCAAAGAAGTATTAGATATTACAGGATTCACATCATTCTTAACAATTGAATAATAAGAAAATAGACCATAAGAGTTATTCTTATGGTCTATCTTTTATTGTTATATATTCTGCTTCATCACCGACATATTTATATGCAGGACGAATGATTCTGTTTGCGAATTCAACTTCTTCCATACGATGTGCACACCAACCAGGTACACGACTAATTGCGAAAATAGGAGTGAATAGTTCTTCAGAGATTCCTAAGATCCTATAAACAAGACCTGAGAATAAATCTACATTAGCACATACATTTTTAGTATTTCCTTTTACTTCTTGGAATACAATAGGTGCTAATTTTTCAATCTGACACAAACATTCATATTCTTTTTCTAATCCTTTTTCATAGGCTAGATTTTTAGAATGTTTCTTTAATATCTGTGCTCTAGGATCACTCTTTGTATATACCGCATGTCCAATACCATAAATTAGACCACTATGATCTCCAGCTTCTTTTCTTAAGATCTTAGTGAGATAATCTTTCATCTTAGAATCATCATGGATATCATCTACATTATTTAATATCTCATCTAATTGTTTCATGACCTTTAGGTTAGCACCACCATGTTTTGGACCTTTTAAAGATAATATCGCTGAACCAATAGCGGAATAGGTATCTGTACCAGTTGATGATAAGACACGAGTTGTAAAAGCGGAATTATTACCACCACCATGATCTGCATGAACTACCATACAAAGATCTAATAGCTTTGCTTCTTCATGTGTATAATTTTGATCTAAGCGATACATTGCTAGAATATTTTCTGAAGTAGAGAGTCCTTTCTTTGGATAATGAAAATATAATGATTCATGATCAAAAGCATGTTTTTTTGTTTGATATGCATATACCATCATACTAGGCATTTCAGCAATCAAGTTAATAGATTGTTTAATGACATTCTCTAATGACGTATCTTCAGCATCTTCATCATAAGAATACATAGCGAGTACACTTCTTGCCATCTTATTCATAAGGTTTGGAGAAGGGGCAGCCATGATCTGTGTTTCCGCAAATCCATCTGGTAATTCTCTGTGTGTTTCTAAAATGTTACGGAATAGATTTAATGTCTTTTCATTTGGTAAAGAACCAAACAACAATAACCAAGCAACTTCTTCAAACAAGAAACGATCTTGTTGTATAGCTTCTGAAACGATATCTTCAAGGTTGATTCCTCTATAAATCAGTTTACCTTCAATTGGTTCAATATCGTTTCCATTCTTTTTATAACCAATAACATCACAAATATTAGTAAGTCCTGCTAATACACCAGTACCATCAGCATTTCTTAGTCCTCTTTTAACTCCAAGTTTTTCACTTATTTCTGGATCGATATAATTAATCTTGCGATAAGCATCACATAAAATTTTTAGATCTTCATTGGATAAACTTTGTACATCTGGATATATCATTGGCTTCACCTCATTACAAATATTTTATTGTAAATAGTTTCATATGCAAGATGTAAATTGTGAAAATAAAATATGGTTGAATGGTGTAGAATAGTAGACAGTGAGGTGGACATATGAAAGTTGTATTGATTCCTGGAGATGGTATTGGTAAAGAAATATCAGAGAGTGTTAAGAAAGTATCAGATGTGTTAGGAACAAATATTGAATGGGATATTTATTCAGCTGGTGCTGAATATTATGAAGAGTGTGGAAAACTATTTGAGGATGGTTTATTAGAAGCAATCAAAGAAAATAAGATTGCACTAAAAGGTCCTACTGCTACACCTATTGGAACTGGATTTCGTTCAATCAATGTTCAATTAAGACAACATTTTTCTACTTATGCAAATCTTAGACCGGTTCATTCTTTAGAAGGTGTTCCTTCAAGATTTGAAAATGTTGATCTTGTTATTGTTAGAGAAAATACAGAAGATCTTTATAAGGGAATTGAATATATGTATGATCAAGATACAGCACATGGTATTAAATTGATCACAAGACAAGCTAGTGAAAGAATCATTCGATATTCATTTGAGTATGCTAGAAAGAATCATAGAAAGAAAGTTACATGTGTTCATAAAGCAAATATTATGAAACTTACGGATGGTTTATTCTTAGATGTATTTAAAGAAGTAGCTAAAGATTATTCTGATATCGAAAGTGATTCTGTAATCATTGATGCCCTATGCATGAAATTAGTTACTGATCCAACAAAGTTTGATGTATTGGTTGCACTTAATCTATATGGAGATATCATTTCTGATCTATGCGCAGGACTAGTTGGTGGGCTAGGTTTCGCTCCTAGTGCGAATATTGGAAATGATGTCGTTATCTACGAAGCAGTTCATGGTTCTGCACCAGATATCGCAGGACAAAATAAAGCGAATCCTACTTCTTTGCTATTATCTTTTGCGATGTTATTGAAAGATAATGGAATGGAAGATAAAGCGAAGAAATTAGAAGAAGCTATTTATGAAACAATCAAAGAAGGCATTCATACGACTAGTGATATTGGCGGAAAAGAAGGATGCATTGAATATACAGATGCATTATGTAAGAGGATAAAACAATGAAATTATATGAACATGGGGTGTTCTATGAAAATGGAACGATAGTAGAACAAGGAAATGTAGAAGTAGGAAAGAAAAAAACATTAGCGTATCAAATATTAGATGCGCATGATAATCATTCTAATAAAGATATCTTACATATCAAATTTGATTCTTTGACTTCTCATGATATTACTTATGTTGGAATCATTCAGACCGCAAGAGCATCTGGTCTAAAAAAATTTCCAGTACCATATGTACTTACAAATTGTCATAACACACTT
>CAVCCE010000179.1:0-3876 GCA_963600555.1 Duodenibacillus sp. | reverse complement strand
ATGCATGAAATATCATACATACTCTTGTTGGATCCTTTATCGCAGGATATACGACTGTTCATGAGGTGATGTCACTTAAGAATGAGTCTTGTTGCTTTGCACCAACCGCAACTCTCTAATAAAGCTCGTATTTTTAAGGCGCGTCCTCAATCAACGCAGTTTAGATTCCGCATCCTCTAGCCATCTCATATCAGGCATTTGAGGAATCTTGAAATCATCCAATTGTGTAAGCATATCTTCCAATTGCTTACGCATATCGCTTTTTACATCTCCAGCTTGAGAATATAATTTGCTTAAATCCACTAAGATCAATCTAGCAGTAGATATCGCTTCTTTTACGATTTCATCTGCATTTTTTTGTGCTGTCGATATAATTTCATTTGCTTCCCTCAAGGAAAGCCTTGCGATATTTTCAGCAGCTTCTTTACGAGACTGCTCTGTAGTGAGTATTTGTTGATATCTTTGTTTCATTTCATCTAGAGTTCTTGTTGTTTCAACTAATTGTTGTTGATAAAGCTCTAGTTTTTTTTGAAGTTGCTCAACCTGTAGAGCATATTGATCAATTGCATCATCAACCGCAAAACGATCATATCCATTTTTCATGACTCTGAATGTCGGTTTCTGAGTGCTCATGATTCCTCCCTATATACTCACTTCGAATTCTGCTAGGATCCTATCGCTTTTTGTATTCTTTACGATACCAAGATATTTATATCTCCCTTTTCCCCTAATAGAAATCGTAACGTTATTATCGCACATCTTATCAGGTGCTTCAAGCGTGATATGATTTACTTGTACAAGTCCTTGTTGAATCATTTCTTTAGCTTTAGAACGTGATATGTGTGCAATCCCTGCAACAATAGCATCTAATCTTTCACTCGCTACGATTGCTGTCATACTTTTTGTATGAAATACTTGTGCCGGTCTTAAACTTGTTTCTTTAAAATGCACAGACAATTGATTGATCTTAGTTAAGTTATCACAAAGAAATTTTGCCATTGAAACACTTGTATATAAATAGATCTTATCTTCTTCAATCCAAAAATCCCCAAACGAATGTCTATCTATCTGTAAATGCATCAATGCTCCTAAAATATCTCGATGCCCTATCTTTCTAAATCTCTGATCAATCCTTGCATAAATACAAGTTATATCGATTTCATCTTGCTCATCATACAAAAATATGATTTTCTTTTTCCTAGATTCAAGATACCCACCTTCATATCTGATATTTTTAGATTCAGGAAATAAACGTGATACATACGCTAATTCTTCTTCGTTCAAAAAAGAAGATGACATGGTCTTATGCCATGTCATACTTTTATCTTCTAAATCTTGTAAATGAGCAATCAATGACGAATAATCTTCTTGATTAGTCATCATCACTTTCCAAAGAAATGTCACCTGTGACATTTACATTCTTAGGTGTACAAAGAATGACATTATGTCCAATCTTTTGAATTGAACCATCTAACGCAAAGACAACACCTGTTAAGAAATCAATTGTTCTTTGTGCATAATCTCTTTGTAGTTTATGTAAATTAACAACACAAGCTCTTCTATTCTTTAAATGTTTTGCAATCTCTTCTGCTTCTTCAAAAGATCTTGGTTCAAATAAAACCATTGATGCATTTGATGGAATTGTATTTACAGAAGTTTTTGTTGCTTCATAAGAAGAAACTGGTTTCGTTTCACTTTCTTTATATTGAAGAACTTGTTCCTGTTCTTCTTCATATTCTTCATCATCGTCCTCATCTAAAGGTGCGATAAAATTCTTTAATTTTTCAAATGCCATATCGTTTCCTCCAATAACAGTGCTATTATACCACGCATTCTTTATAAAGAATATCTTAAAATAGCGTATTTAAGCGAAATTCACTTATTTTCAGTTATCATAGACTTCATTCTTAAATCGATTCTTATCCGTAGCAATCCAAATGATTATTAACGCAATGACATTAATAAAGACACCAATCAATAAGATCATCTTCAAAGATACAAGCTCTATCAAGAAACCACCAATCAAGCTAGCAAGCATTGGACAGATACCTGTCGTTGCGATACCTAATAAAGATTGTCCTTTTACGATATCTCCTTTTCCCACAATGGAATATACATAATAAACTGCCGATACTTGATAGAAACCAGACAACAATAAATGCGTTACATTTAACCAGATCCAAAATTGAATATTTGGAGCAATAAAGAATAAGAATGATTTCAATACGCCACCAATAGCTGATATTTTCAACATATTAGGTGCTCCAATTCTTGACATGATATTAGAGCCAAACATAACTGCAGGGATTTCAGATAATGCCATCACAAATAATGTCGTTCCCATTTCTGCAGATGTTCCACCTAGTTCCTTAACGAAATAGATCATATAAGTACCTATGACATTGTTCATAAACCATAAGAATATAAATCCTACCATTAGCACTAAGAATCTATGATATTTTGAAAAGAATTCTTTCATCGTTGACGGTTCTGCTTTAATCAGTTCATTTCCTGCAACAATTGGAGCTGTATTATCTTTTACAGGTACAGGAAATATAATCAATAAAAGAATCAACAATACATAAATGCCAATATAAATTGGTAAGATGATTTCACTACCAAACGTGTTTGTAATCATTCCCATACAATATGCAGCTAATGAATAGCCAAGTGACCCCATCGATCTAGCTAAACCAAAATTAATATCATAACCATTGTTTGTGAACTGTAAGCATAGACTATTTAATAATGGTGATACTGCTGCTTGAATACTATACGCAGTCAAATAAAAGATCATTGTTGGTAAATATTCTTTTGGTAAAAACATCAAGGCTAAAAATGAACATGAACAAACAGCAAACAATAACATCATGTAATACTTTAATGGTACTTTATCACTCTTATCAGCCAATGTTCCTAAAATTTGTGCTAATACACAACTAATCAAACAGGATCCAGAAACAACGATACCAATCTGTCCTGTCGTAAATCCTCTACCTTCCAAAAATACAGCCGCAAAGTTTGTAATAATCAAATAATCAATCCAAAATCCCGCTTGTAACAAGCCGTATTTCATTGTAGGTCCTTTTTTCTTCGTAAGCGTCATCTTATTCTCCATTCCCTATAATAACGTGTTATATCATATCACATCATATTATTTTTATGATGAAATCCACAGTACAAAATAGTACAATATTATCCATGAAGAAATTTATAGATAAAGTAATAAAACAGATAAAAGAAAACTTATTCACAAAATTCGCAATGATCTTATATGGAATCGCAGTAGCAGTAAGTATTATTTATGGACTTGTATACGGTCCATTCTACGTTCATTTCATTGATGGAATTACAATCATGGGAATGTTATATTTCATGATTGCTGTAGTTCTTTGGGGACAAAGAGGAAAGATCATTGATAAAAGATCGATTCAATTAAAAAGATTCAAACAAAATGATTTGTTTGAATCTGATTCCAATAATAAAGAAAACTACACATATTATAAAGAGAAGAACAAATTCATTTATCCTTCTCTTCTCATTCTATTGATAGCTGTTATTTTAGCTTCACTATATTAATGCACTCCTTTTAGTGAGTGCATTTGTTTTCCACAATGAGGACATACCTCTTTTTCTCTACTTGAATGAAATCCACATTCTGAGCATGTGCAACTTGGTAAATAAACAATACCATTCATGTAATGCTCATCTTTTTTTGTATCATGGATCCAATGTGGAACTCTTCTCTTCATTGCATCTAATGCTGATTCACCTTTTAACAAGTGTATCCCTTTACCTCTAACCTTATTCTCCATCGCTTTCATTCCTTTCGGAATACTATCCTATCACAAACAGAGAAAGATATCTTCGTTAGAT
>CAVCCE010000178.1:0-3884 GCA_963600555.1 Duodenibacillus sp. | reverse complement strand
TCGGGCTCATAACCCGGAGGTCGTTGGTTCAAATCCTTCCCTCGCAACCAATGGTCCTGTAGCTCAGTCGGTAGAGCAAAGGACTGAAAATCCTTGTGTCGGCAGTTCGATTCTGCCTGGGACCACCATTGGACAGATGTACATGATTGTCATGTACATCTTTTCTTTTTGTTGAAAGGAATGTTATAATCACACAATGAAAAAGACATTAATTATTGGACCTACATATGTAGATATTTATTCTAAAGTTAAACAATTACCAAAGGGTAATGAAGATATTGATATCCTTTCTACAACTCAACGTGTTAGTGGAAGTGGATATGAAAACGCTAAAGTATTTCAATCATTAGGATTAGACTATGATTTGATTTCACCAGTTGGCGAAGGAGTATATGGTGAGGCTGTAAAACAACAATTAATTAAAGATGATATTCCTCTTATTCAGATAGATGGGATGATGAATGGTTGCACGTATACGCTTAGTGATCAAAAAGGTGAGACGAGTAGATTTATCATGCCTGGTGCTGAATATGAATTTGATCGTAGTTTTACTGATGAACTTTATAGTGAAGATATTGATTCTGTTTGTTTATATGCGGATATGTTATGCGGACAAATGACAAGTATTCAAGAACTATTAGAAGTTTTAGAAGAAATTGATAGACCTTTATATTTTATTCCGAATGGTAGAAGCCAAGATGTATTAGAAGATGCAATGGATGTGATTACTTCTTTTCATCCTACGATGATCTTATCTGATACAGAAGCTTATTATTTTACTGGAGAATATAGTGGCGAGTTAAGAGATACCGCAAAACATCTGTATGAAAAAACAAATGGAACAGTTATGATCATTAAACAAGGTGAAGGTGTCTTTGTGTATGATGATGGGGATAGTTATATAGCACCAAGTAAAAATGAAATTGATTCTGATCTTTTGATTTCTTTATTACTTTGCGCAAAACAATGTGGTGTGGATACAAAAAATGCTTTGATGTTTGCGGTTGGTTTTTCAAATGGTGAATTACATCCTGAACAAATCAAAGATCGATTGAAACAATTGATAATGGTGAAATAATGTATACTGGATTAACAACAAAACAAGTAAATGACAGAATTCAAAATCATCAACAAAATGAAAGAAGTAAAAAAATAACGAAATCAAATGTTGAAATCATTCGTTCTAATATTTTTACATATTTTAATTTTGTGAATGTTGTTTTATTTGCATTTGTTTTAATGACCAGAAAATTAAAGAATGGGCTGTTTTTAGGAACAGTCATTTTTAATTCTTTTGTTGGTATCTATCAACAAGTGAAATCGAAAAGATTATTAGATAAGCTATCTATTCTTGCGGAAACGAAAGTGAAAGTTAGAAGAAATAATGAATGGAAAGAAATCCTTCCTGAGGAAATCGTAGTAGATGATGATATTTTATTGCCTATTGGTGTACAGATACCAGTTGATGGAGTAGTTTTAGAAGGAAAAGCAGAAGTAGATGAAAGCACATTGACAGGGGAATCTAAACAAATTGAAAAGAATGTAGAGGATGTAGTATATGCTGGGACTTTTGTTACATCTGGAAATATAGAAGTAAAAGTAACAAGGGTTGGTAAAGATTGTTCCATACATAAGATCATAGAAGATGCTTCTAAGGAATCTAGAGCTGAGTCTATTCTTCATCAAGATCTAGAGAAGATCATTAAAAAGATTTCTTTTGTGATCGTTCCTGCAGGTATTTTCTTATATTGTACGCAATATTTCTTTGTACATATGACATGGGATAATGCATTATTAAAAACAATTGCGGCATTGGTTGGTATGATTCCGGAAGGACTTGTTGTGTTGACTTCTATTGCTTTAGCAGTATCTTCAATTCGATTATCAAAAGATTCTGTGCTAGTTCAAGATTTATTTTCAATTGAATCATTAGCTAGAGTAGATACTGCTTGTTTTGATAAGACAGTTACACTTACAACTGGAAAAATGGTTGTGGATCATATAGATTGTTTTGACACGCAAGAAGAGGTGTTGAAAGAAGTATTAGGTTCTTATTTAAATGACGAAGTTGATCCAAACCCAACAAGTATTGCTTTAATAAAATATTTTCAGGTAAATAAGAAATATACAATAAAAGATTCACTTGCTTTTTCATCTAAGAGAAAATACGCTGCGAAATATCTGGAAGGATATGGATCTATTTATGTAGGAGCGTATTCTTATTTATTTCAAGAACAAGATGAGAAAATCACTTTGAAGATAGAAAAATATGCGGAAGAAGGAAAAAGAGTCATTGTTGTTGGATGGAGTAATGGTTTCATTCATAAAGATGAACTTCCTAATGATTTGAAATTGATTTCAATAATTGTGATTCAAGATGAAATGCGGTCTAACGCAAAAGAAATCATTGATTATTTTCAAAAAGAAAACGGGAAAGTGTATATCATTTCCGGTGATGATCCTATTACTGTTTCATCATTAGCGAAAGTTGCTGGTGTAAAGAATGCTGAAAGATATGTTGATTTATCTAAAAATACATTATCCATGGATGAAGTTGTTAAGAAATATGTAATCTTTGGTAGAGTAAAACCGGAAGAAAAGAAACAATTGGTCTTAGCACTAAAAAAAGAAGGACACCATATCTTAATGACAGGGGATGGTGTAAATGATGTTCCGGCATTAAAGGTGGCTGATGTTTCTGTTTCAATTGGTGAAGCAAATGATGCCGCAAAGAATAATGCTAGTATCATTCTTTTAGATAATGATTTTTCAAGAATTCCTTCAATCGTAGATGAAGGTAGAAGAGTCATTAATAACATATCTAGAGCTTCTTCGATGTATTTGGTAAAGACTACATTTTCTATTTTATTAGCTATTTATGTAATTGTTTGTAGAGAAGCTTATCCTTTTCTTCCAATACATTTGACTTTGATCAGTGCTATAGGTGTAGGTATTCCAACATTCATTCTACAAATGGAGCCTAGCTTTGAAAGAATACAAGGCAACTTTTTAAAGAATGCATTCTTAAGATCATTACCAAGTAGTATCAGTGTATTCTTAACAGCGATGCTATGTATTTGTTTAAAAAAGAATCTTGGATATGATGAAACGACATTTTATGGGCTATTTGTTTTTTTGACAGCTTATATTTATTTAATAACATTATCAAAAGTATATCGACCAATGACAAGGTATAGATTTCTAGTCATATTCTCAATGTGTATGTTATTGGTATTATCTTTGTTGTTTGCGAAAAATATGATATCTGTATCTTATCACTGGGTTGATGCTTGGGTATTTATATTAGGAATCATAATTGAACCAATCCTCATATTCTTATTGAGATTTGTAATTGAAAAGCTAACCAATCAATGATTCAATATCGATACTTGTACGTATAAAATGAAATAGTTCATGTATGAATAGATTGACTGTTTCTGAACGATAGTTTTTATCTTTTTCAACCATATAAAAATCTAATTTAGGTGGTTCTTCATAAATTGAGTAAATAGAAATTGGACATGTTTTCGCAAGTTTCAAAGCACAACTCAATGGTACGATGGACCACATTTTTTTATTTATAAGATATGATGGTAGTTCAGCTGCATTTGAAATACGTATGTAATAATTTTGATTTCCCCAAAATCCATCATGCCATGCGTTGAAGATTGGATTCCATCGAATACATAATTCTTTTTCGGCTGGAATATCTTTTACATGGATTCCATTATAGTAAGGGGAACCTTGTGGAGCTATAAGATACATTGCTTCTTGATAGATGTTTACAGTCTTGATGTTATAGTAAGCACGTGGGATGCTTACAATTCCTACATCATAACTATTTTGTTCCATCTTGTGATAGATTTCTGTAGAATGATATGTAT
>CAVCCE010000177.1:0-3885 GCA_963600555.1 Duodenibacillus sp. | reverse complement strand
GATTTGAATGATGTATTGGATAATTGCATAATTAATGGAAGAAAATTCAGAGATGTAATTATGGATGATGCAACAAAGATTGAAGGAAAAGATTGATAATAGATAATCTTTCTTGCTTATCAATACATGAAACAACAGCTATATTTATTCTTTTTCTCATGAAAGACTTTTTGAATGAAAATAATGTTATTTCATTCGAAAATAAATTGAATGAATTATATTTTGGTTATGAAAAATCTCGTGACAATGCACTAAAAAGGACTATACTAAGGGTATCCAAGGTGGATAAGGGAGACAGAAATGCTGAAATATTACACAGCGGTCATCTTCGTAGTTGTATTGTCGATGATCGTTTTACAATTTTGTATTGGTAAAAGTAATACAATAAGTACAGATAGAAAAAAGTTATTTGCGATTCTGTTTGGAGGTATCGCAATAGCTGCTTTCTGTGAGTGGTTTGCGTACTTCTTAGATGGTGCACAAGCAAATACAAGAGCGATGCATGCTTTTGCCAAAGCAGTAGAATTAAGCATTGCTCCTACGCTAGGTTTTATCTTTTCATGGATCTTGGAAAAGAAATATGTAAAACAGATAGGAATCATATTAACATTACATATGATCTTAGAGTTCCTATCTGGTGTATTTGGTTTTATTTGGTATATTGATGCATCAAATGTATATAGACATGGTTCTTGTTACTTTATCTATATCATTTCGTATCTTCTATCTGTAGGTTATGCAGTAACGGTCGTATCTTCAAATATCAAGAAGTATCAATATACTGGTATGCAATTCTTTGGGATGATCATTTTATTGTTATTATCAGGAATATTCATTCAATTATTAGATAGTTCTCTGAAGGTTAGTTATATCGCATTAGGTATGGCTTCCTTGATGCTGTATATCTTTACTTTAGAGATGATCCAACAGACAGATGAACTTACAGAGTTATTAAATAGAAGAGGATATGAGAACTGTATAGCGAATATGGATACTAGATCGATCGTTATCTTCTTCGATGTAGATAAGTTCAAATACGCAAATGATACGTATGGTCATGCGTTTGGTGATCTAGCGCTAAAGTCAATTGGTGGTGCAATCAAGAACAATTACGCAAAGTATGGAAAGTGTTTCCGATATGGTGGGGATGAATTCTGTGTCATTCTTACAAGTGAACTAGAACATATAGAAGGCTTAAATTCTAGATTCTTTTCAAACATGGAAGAATTAAGAAAGACAGATGAGAGAATGCCTTCTGTATCCATAGGATATGCTTACTATGATCCGGAGAATCAGAATATCCAAGATGTCGTTAGTGAAGCAGACGATATGATGTACAAGTACAAACAACTTAGAAAACGCGAAGCAGGGGAATAATGCTCCTGCTTTTCTTGACTTCTAAAGAAAAAATCTTTAAGTTATTTGTTGCGTAAAGGGAGGTACATTCATGGATATAAAAGAAAATACATTGTTGTCTGGAGCAGTGCGTCCTGCATTATTGAAATATGCCTTACCAATCATTTTAAGCATGGTCGCTACACAGTTCTATTCTGTAGCGGATACGATGATCATTGGATTGAAGTTGGATGCGGATGCATTAGCTGCTGTATCGAATGCCTCTACTGCGATGATGTTCTTTTTATTTGTTTCTGGTGGCATGGAACTAGGTGGTGGATTATTGACTGCTTCCAATAAACCTACTGCTGATAAGAAACAGATGGCAGAACTTCTTTATAATTTATTGTTTGTTGATGTGTTATTAGCATTGTTGATGTTGGTTTTAGGATGGTTTGGTTTGCATTGGATGTTGGAAATCATGCAGACGCCTAGTGAAATTATGGAAGAAGCGATGACCTATGGAAAGATCTACTTGATTGGGTTACCTTTCTTGATGGTCTATGATCTAACAAAAGAGTGTGTCATGGGTTGTGGAGATTCTAAGACTCCACTCTATGCCATCATTGCGACAAGTCTTTTGAATGTCGTATTGGACTTTATCTTGGTTGGATCATTTGGTGTAGCTGGTGCGGCTTTCGCAACTGCGTTCTCTCAGATCGTAGGTGCTCTATATATGTTTCTTCATCTTAAGAAAACAGAGTTGGAATTACCATTTGAGAAAGCAATGTTAAAGCCATATTACGCAAAAGAAATCTTCCGTTTATCAGCACCGAATTCTTTACAACAAGCTAGTGGAACAGTAATTACTACGGTTCGTCAAAGTTTATTAGGAGGACTTGGTGTTGCGGCGATTGCGGGATTTTCTTGTGCCAATAAGATTTCTAGTTTATTGATGATGCCAGTCTATGGTTTTACACAATCTGTTGTATTCTTCATTGCTCAAAATACCACTGCTAATCAAATGGATAGAGTACATACAGGTCTAAAAGAAGGTAGAAAGATCGTATTTATATATTCAATTGTTGTAGCTATGCTATGTATGTTTTTGAACAATGCGATGTTGCATCTATTCACAAATGACTCTCAAGCAATCCTTTATGGTTGTACATTGTTATCTTATGAAGGATTGACATATTTACTACAAGCACAAAAACATCTTTGTGAAGCTCGATTAAGAGGTGCACAAAAGATGGGGCTATATCTATTCTCTAATCTTGGACAAATCAGTATTACGATCATTGCTTGTTTGATCTTAGTTCCTAGAATTGGATTTAATGGATTTTGGATGGCTACTTGGATTGGATCTACAATTGGCCTGTTCTTAGCGATAACATTAAATAAAGTAGCTAAGATCTAATGATTTGCACGTCTTAAAACATCAGGTAAAGAATCAATGATAACTTTCACGTTATGTTTGATTTGAGCTTTATCTGGTGTTTTTTTACTTGTAAAGCCATCTACAAGAATACCTGCAATCGCTTCTGTATAGAAACTGGTTCCTTTGTATCAGATAAGAATACAAATGTTGATTCTGTTCAATTTGTCATTAAAACAGATGAAATTGAAAAAGAAGAGGCAGAAGATACGACGGAAGATACAGAAGAATCATTAACATTCATTCAAAAGGTTTTGAAACTATTTGGAATTGAATAAAAAAAGAAAAGCCCTAGTACGAAGGGAGTTACGACCAGGACTTATAATATGAGTGTAAATAACCAGCAATTTTATTTATCGCTCAATGTTATAATCATACTAAAAAAATAAGATAAAACAATAATTGAAATTTAAGAAAATCAATGCTTAAGGGATATTTATGCGAAAATATGGAGATATTTGATAAGTGAATCTTTGTTGTCATTCAATTGTAAGATTAAGATGTTAAAATATTAAGAAATATAGGAGTTTAAAAGATGAAAAAAATCTTGATCGTAGATGATGATGAAGTGATTCGTAGAAATTTAGATTCATTACTGGCAAATGAATATTTATGTTTTTGTGCGCAAAATTCATATGAAGCATTGAAAATCATTGATGAGAAAGAAATCGATCTTTGTCTTTTAGACGTGAATCTGAAAAATGAAAATGGATTTGAACTATGTAAGAATATCAGAGAAAGATATACAATGCCAATTATTTTCATCACAGTAAAGGATGATGAAGATTCATTGGAAGAAGGTATGGTGAGTGGTGGCGATGATTATATCGTAAAACCATTTTCTATCAAAGAAGTGAAATTGAGAATCATGGCACAATTACGTCGTAGTTCTTATGTGAATAAAAGGTTTGATGTGGTTTCCACTGGTATATGGAAATTAGATCTTTCTAGACATGTTTTTTCTTGCGATGATATTCAAATAGAAATTTCAAATACAGAATTTGTACTATTAGAACGTTTAATGAACAATCGAGGTTGTTTAGTGCGTAGAGAGAGCTTATAACTCAAGTGAGCAAGAAAACCCACGGTTTTAACCGTGTGGATGATAGCGA
>CAVCCE010000176.1:0-3914 GCA_963600555.1 Duodenibacillus sp. | reverse complement strand
ACTCACAGCACCTGCTTCCTTCAATCCACTACTAGATTCATAAGCACCTAATATAACAGAACCATGTGAACATTGTGAAGTGACAGTTACTATTGTACCATGTTCAAATGCCTTCTTGATCAAAGGAAGTAAATCTTTTCCATTTCCAGGTATATTTCCTGCACCAAACGTTTCCACAACGATCCCTTTTAGTTGTTGAGTCATGATAGATTCAAACAATTCAAATTGAATACCAGGAAACACTTTCAATACCCCAATTGGAATTCTATTTAATTTTTGTAGATGAAATGGTTTATCTGTTTTTTTCATCAATACGTTCTCATGAAAATTTATTTCTATTCCTACATCCGCTAATGTCGGATAATTTGGTGACATGAATGCAATAAGATCATTTGCTGAAAATTTGATAGCTCGATTTCCTCTTAATAACTTTCCTCCGAAATATAAACAAACTTCATGAAGATTCTCATAACTCGCTATCATTAATGCAGTAATCAAATTATCCCTTGCATCATTTCTAATTTCACATAATGGAATCTGAGAACCAGTAAATACTACAGGTTTATTATTATTCTCCAACATAAAGGATAAAGCTGAAGCTGTATAAGCCATTGTATCCGTACCATGTAAGATAACAAATCCATCATACTTTTCATAATTATCAGACACAACTTTTGCAATCTGATTCCATTCATTCACAGAAATATTAGATGAATCTAATAAAGGATTCATAACATGAATATCCCATTTTGGCATCTTATCAGATTTCAATTCTTCAATTTTATTAATATTTTCAAGAAAAGATTCCAGCTGTGGTGAATATCCATTCTCTGATTGACTCATACCTATCGTTCCGCCAGTATAGACGATTAACACTTTTTTTTGATTCATATTTTTCTCATTCCGTATCTATTATATCTCTATTTTAGAATCCATTTGAAATATTTTCACGATTCATTGCATAAACTCTTTTTTTATCAACGAGATAACAAATAAGTTCTAAAACATATCCAAGAAGTTAGTCTAATGTATAGAACTAATCAAGAGAATCATAAAGAGATTAATTTGTCATATCGTTAATTTTAATCATTAGAATTATTTTTCGCAAAACGATTTGCTAATAGAGCACCTGAGATATTATGCCATACACTAAATATAGCTCCAGGAATCGTAGCTAGTGGATATTGAGCAAAATGAACAGTAGCTAAAGAAGTCGCAAGCCCAGAATTCTGCATTCCTACTTCTATAGAAATCGTTCGACATTTTTCTTTATCTAATTTCAATACTTTAGATATTCCATACCCTAGAAGATATCCAAATAGATTATGCAAGATTACTACAATAAGGATAACAATACCTGAAGTCAATAATTTACTAGAATTCACAGATACAACCGCTACCATGATCAATACGATTGCAATCGTAGAAATCAACGGTAATATCTCAACGATATTCTTTGTAATGCCTTTAAATAGAGTATGAAATAGAAAGCCTAAAATAATTGGAATAATAACAACATCTAAAATCGAAATAAACATACTAAACATATTTACATCAACTTTTTGTCCAACATATAAGTATGTTAATAAAGGTGTCAAAATAGGAGCTAATAAAGTAGAGATAGCAGTCATTCCAATAGATAACGCTACATCACCTTTAGCTAGATATGTCATGACATTAGAAGAAGTTCCACCAGGACAAGTTCCAACAAGTATCACACCAATCGATAACTCAGGTGATAATTGAAATATCTTTGTTAATAGGAATGCTAATAATGGCATGATCGTAAACTGAGCGACACAACCTATCAATACATTTTTAGGTTCACGCAGGATTACTTTAAAATCATCCAATGATAAAGTAAGTCCCATTCCAAACATAACTACTCCAAGTAATGTATTTACATAACTTGTCTTAACAAAACTAACACTATCCGGAAAAATCAACGCAATTAACGCAAAAATGATAACGATCAATGCCATGTATTTGCTAACATACTTAGATATCTTTTTTAGTGTTTCCATAAACAAACCTCACATTAATATTCTAACAAACATGTATATAAAAAGATTCTAAATAAATTAGAATCTTTTAAGACTTACTTCTTAGTAACAAGTTTACCAATTGTACGAATGAGCAGTTTTGTGTCCAATGGTTTGGATATATGTTCATTCATACCAGCTTCTTTCGCAGCAATCTTATCTTCCGCAAATGCATTCGCTGTCATAGCGATAATTGGTATCTTTGCTGCATCTTCACGATTTAATGAACGAATAGCTTTTGTTGCTTGATATCCGTCCATAACAGGCATCATAACATCCATTAAAATGATATCGAAAGTATAAGGTTTACTTGAAGCATATAAATCGACTGCCTCTCGCCCATTCCAAGCTTCCGTAACGATTGCACCTTCTTCTTGAAGTAAGAATTTCGCAATTTCCATATTTAATTCATTATCTTCAGCTAAAAGTATTTTGCATCCTTTTATAGAAAAATCACAATCATACTCATCATTTTTTACAATAGGTTCCGAAACTTTAGCAATCTTAAAAGGAATCACAACATCAAATGTACTACCTACTCCTTTTTCACTTTCCACTTCAAGCGTACCACCCATCTTATCTACTAAGCTCTTTGTAATAGCCATTCCAAGTCCTGTACCACCATATTTTGATCTTGGTGTAATACTTTCTTGTGCAAATGGTTCAAAGATATGTTTCAAAAACTCTTTGTTCATGCCAATTCCTGTATCTCTACACTTGAATTGTATATAGGATAGATCACCCTCATGTCTTAACTCTTTACATGTAATATATATCTTTCCATGTTCTTTATTATATTTGATTGCGTTACCTACAATATTCATCATCAATCTCTTTAAATGAATCGGACTACCAATCAGTTGATAATTAGGTGAAGCACAACTATCTTGAAGAATTTCAATTCCATTTTCATCTGCTTGCTTTTTTATGACAGTATAAACATCTTTAGATACTTCACTAAGATCAAATGGTATTTCTTCTAAAACAATTTCCCCAGATTCAAGTTTACTCATATCTAAGACTTCATTGACTAATTCTAATAATATCTTTGAAGATTCTTTGATCTTTTCTCTACAATCAGCTTGTTTTTCTATATCATCAGGAAATCTATCCGCAATATCCAACATACCTACAATCCCATTTAAAGGAGTACGAATATCATGAGACATACGTAATAAGAATTCTGTTTTAGCTGCATTCGCTTTATTCGCTTGTTTGTTTAATTCAATCAGTTCTTTCTGATAGGCTTCTTCTTTCTCTCTTTGTTTCTTTTCTTCTTTTAAATGTTCTTCAATAATATCATCAATGATTTGAAAGCCTATAATTACAGTACCAGAATCATCAATCTTACTTAAACTATATTGATAGTTATGCATGATTTTATTGTCATAGCTTCTATAGTTACCAACAAGTTCATCTTGCGTTTTGAGAACTTTCTTTGCATTTTTAGAATTCAATGCATTACTTATACGTTCTTTATCATCTGGATGTACTCGTTCAGAAATCCAATGTTGTAAAACTAGATCATATGGAAATGTTTTACCTACTAAATTACGTATCTCAGAAGAATCATAGTCGTCAGCAATTTTTAAAATACGAGCTATTCCAGTATTAAGATTCGCTAAATATACATTTCTAAAATTACGAGAAAGATTATTAAAGATACTTAATTGTTCCTCTAACTGTTTTTGATAAGCTTCTTCCTTTTCTCTTTCTTTTCTTTCTTCAATCAAATGTTCTTCAATAATAGAATCAACATTTTGGAAACCACAGATGATATAGTCTTTATCATTCATCTTACTAAAGTTATATTGAAAATTATGTACTTCTCCATCTACTAAGATCCTATAATTACCAACATACTCATCTTGT
>CAVCCE010000175.1:0-3990 GCA_963600555.1 Duodenibacillus sp. | reverse complement strand
TCTTTAAGTTCTGTTTCTGTTGTAGCACCTACCTTGATCAAAGCTACGCCATTTGTCAACTTACCAAGTCTTTCTTGAAGTTTCTTCTTATCATAGTCAGAAGTTGTATTTTCAATTTCCATCTTGATAGATGCGATACGTTGATCAACTGCGTTCTTATCTCCACTACCATCAATGATAGTTGTCTTATCCTTGCCTACAACGACTTTCTTTGCGGAACCAAGGTCAGCAACTGTCATATCTTGTAAATTCATATTCAAGTCTTTTGCGTAGAAGTTAGCACCTGTCATAGCAGCAATATCAGCTAACTGGTTCTTAGCATTATCACCAAATCCTGGAGCCTTTGTAGCAACGACGTTAAATGTTCCACGTAACTTATTGATGATCAATGTTGACATAACTTCGTTATCATAATCATCCGCAATGATCATTAATGCCTTATTAGATTTAACAACTTCTTCTAATACTGGAAGAATTTCTTGAATTGTATTGATCTTTTGATCTGTAACCATGATAAGAGGATTTTCTAAAGTTACCTCACTCTTTTCACGATCCGTTACCATGTAAGGAGAAATATAGCCCTTATCATACTGCATACCTTCTGTCATCTCTAAAGATGTTTCAAAAGATCTAGATTCATCTACATTGATAACACCATCATTGCCAACCTTTTCCATAGCTTCTGCAATGATAGAACCAATTTCTTCACTACCGCTTGAAATTGTAGCGATATTCTTTACATCATCATTTGTTGTAACTTGATGACTCTTTTCTAGAAGTTTATCTGCAACTGTATGAGCTGCCTTTTCAATACCTTCTCTCATCAATACTGGATTAGCACCCTTATCAACAGCCTTTAATCCATTTGTGATCATAGCCTGTGTCAAAATCGTAGCTGTTGTAGTACCATCACCAGCTAATTCATTTGTGTTATTAGCTGCTTCATAGACTAACTTAGCACCCATGTTCTCAAACTTATCTTCAAGTTCGATTTCTTTTGCGATAGTAACACCATCATTTGTGATAACTGGTGATCCATAACTCTTTTCTAATACAACATTTCTACCTTTAGGTCCTAATGTAACTTTAACTGCATCTGCGAGTTTGTTAACGCCATTTAACATTCCATCTCTAGCGTCTTTTGCGTATTTGATTTCCTTTGCCATATTCACTTACCTTCTTTCTACTTACTCAACAACTGCGAGAATATCATCAGCCTTAATGATCAAATAATCTTTTCCGTTGTCTTTTACTTCTGTTCCAGAATACTTCTTGTAAATGACATGTTGATTTTCTTTCAAATCAATAGGTGTAACTTCACCATTGTCGTTTGTTTTACCTGGACCAACAGCGATTACAACGCCATGGCTAGGTTCTTCTTTAGCTTCTTTTGTTGTGAGAATGATCCCACTTTGTGTCTTTTCTTCTTCTTTTACTTTTTCTAATACTACGTAATCATGTAATGGTTTTAACATAAAATACCTCCACTTTTACTTGTTAGCACTCATCAGTTATGATTGCTAACAATAGTTATTATAGTCGTAAATAGCACTTAGTCAATAGGAGTGCTAAAAGTTTTTTATTTCTTTTTTACAATCATTCCTCTTTGAAATCTTGATGGCAATCTACCTGTCTTTTCATACTCTGAAACAACATCTAAAAACTTTGCATGTTTCATTTGAAAAGAAAAGAAATTCTCACTTCCATCTAGTTCTAAATAGTATACTTCTTTTCCATCACAAAATAGATGATAGTGAAATACTCCTTCTTCATCTTGTTTTCGATTCCAATAGATTTCATGTTGTGATACATTCCATGTCATACACATGGTATTATATAAGCATGCAAGAAATCAGTCTAACGTTATTTAAAGATGCAGAATTACTGCCTATATTATTTACATGTATTTTATTTAGTATCGTTGTATTTGTTATTTTTCATTTTTTGAAAGATAACGATCATGATGAATCATTAAAGAAACAACAGTATAAGTTTCACGCAACAAAAACATATCCAAAGTATACAAAAAAAGATATTCGCAATCTCATTTTGATTACTGGTTGTTACGCTATCGTTTCTCTATGGAAATTAGGATCAACGACATTTCCAACTACTACATGGCAACCAACATCTTCTACAGGTTCACAAGATGTTGTATTCAAATTAACAGATGATACGACATTTAACGCAATCTATACGATCTATGGTGAAGGTGATAACAATTCTAACTCTGATACTTATCAATTAGGAACGGAAGGTATGATCATTTATGGATCCAATGATAATGAAACTTGGGAACAAATTACTACTTTAGAGAAAGGTTCCATTTACCAATATCAGATCATTGAAGGAAATTGGGACTATGAATATGTTTGGTTACATTCTTCCAACAAAAACAATTCTTTAACAGAATTTGCATTACGAAATTTAGAAAGTACTGGATTTGTTTCTTTAGAAGTTTCTCTGGATGGAGCAAGCGACTCTCAATATCCAGCAACCCTTTTGATCGATGAACAAGATAAACTTGTTTTAACACCAACATATGAAGATGAATCATACTTTGATGAAATCTATCATCCAAGAAATGCATGGGAAATTGCGAACGGTCAAGATATGTACGCTACAGTACATCCTTTGTTAGGAACAAATATCATGGCATTATTCATCAAACTATTTGGTATGAGTCCATTTGTTTGGAGATTACCTGGTGCGATATTTGGAATATTACTAATTCCACTATTCTATGTTATTGCTAGAAGACTATTCAAAAAGACAACACTAGCTACTATTGCTGGAGTCTTATTAGCTTGTGATTTCATGCATCTAACGACTTCTAGAATCGGAACATTAGAACCATTTAGTGTATTTTGGATCTTAGTTATGTTCTACTTTATGATCCGCTATATTCAAATGTCATGGTACGATACACCATTCTTAAAACAATTTAAATATCTAGCGTTATGTGGCATTTCGATGGGAATCGCAATTGCAACAAAATGGACCGCATGTTATTCAGCCGTAGGTTTAGCGATATTGTTATTTGGATATTTTGGAATCCAATATATGGATTATCAAAAGAATAAGAAAAAGAATAAACAATTAGTAGCACTATTTCCTAAAAGATTAGCAGTAACGATTGGACTATGTTTTGTTTTCTTTATCGGTATTCCAATCATCATTTATGTTTTATCTTATATGCCAGATAAAGTTTGGAAAGGTGATTCATGGTCTATCGCAAATGTATGGAAACAATGTCTATACATGTATAACTACCATTCTAAATTGCAAGCAACACACCCTTATAGTAGTACTTGGAATCAGTGGTTATTCGATATCAGACCTATTTGGTACTACAACGGATATGATAGTAATGGATATCAACATACGATTTCTTGTTTCTCTAATCCATTGATGACTTGGATGGCAATTGGTAGCATCTTATTTACACTTGTAGATGGAATACGCGCAAAGAAATTATCAAGTGGTGTTATCTGTATTGGCTATATCACAGCTTTAGCACCTTGGATCATTATTACAAGATGTGTATTTGCCTATCACTTCTATCCTACTTCTTTCTTTGCGATATTATCTATTGTTTATTTATTCTCATATTTATGGGATATGGGAAAAGTTGGAAAGAGCGTAGTCATTATTTATATCGTTGTATATATTTTATTATTCTTAGCATTCTTGCCAGCAACTGCAGGTTTTGCGACAACAAATGCATATATTAAATCGATTGAGTGGTTTAGCACATGGTACTTTGGTTAAAAAATACATTCAAAAATAGATGGAAAGATCTTCTATTCGCGTTAGGTATGACATGCATACTAATGTTGCCATATATCTTCAAAGATTTCTTAGGTATCGAACACGATACCTTCTTTCACATTTCAAGAATCGAACAACTATCAAAGTCAATTCAAAACAGAAACTTTCTCCCAGCAATTTATCCATCTGAAAATAATAATTATGGATATGCTTCACCTT
>CAVCCE010000174.1:0-4014 GCA_963600555.1 Duodenibacillus sp. | reverse complement strand
GTCAATTGCTTCGTGGTTTGGATAGTTTTCTCCTTCTAATACGCCATCAGTAATACGACGTGGAATCCCATTTCCACCTGCAGTCATTACATCCGCAATAGATGGACCTTTTCCACCTTGGTCCCAGCCACCTTCAAGCTGGTGAGCAGCTACTGCACCGCCCCATAAGAAATCTTTACGAAATCCCATTATATTTCCTCCTTGTCTGATGATTTCATTTTATCATAACTGTTTTTTAAGGTGTATGATATTGCTATGAATATTAGAGATTTCATACAAAATTATGTTCCATTTAATGAACAGGAACAAAAAGATAAAGAAGAAATGTTGAAGTGGATCGATACTGGTCTAGATCTATGGACAAGAGATAATGGGATGGCCCATTTTACTTCATCCGCATGGGTAACTGATTCTTCTAAAACAAAGATACTAATGGCATATCATAATATCTATCAATCATGGAGCTGGTTAGGTGGACATAATGATGGAAATCACGATTTCTTAGAAGTTGCTATGAAAGAAGTAAAAGAAGAAAGTGGCGTACAACATTTGAAACCATTAAGTGAAGATATCTTTTCTTTAGAAATCTTAACAGTTGATGGTCATATCAAAAAAGGTGTCTATGTTCCCTCACATCTTCATTTAAATCTAACATATCTATTAGAAGCAGATATCAATGATCCAGTATTTATCAAACAAGATGAAAATAGTGCAGTAGGGTGGTTTACAAAAGAAGAAGCTATCCAGAAAAGTACGGAACCTTGGTTTCAAGATAGGATCTATTCTAAATTGAATCAAAAACTAGTAGCATTTCAAAAGAAATAACCTTTTCATCTGAAGAGGTTATTTTTTACTTTACGAATACTTCTTTTTGTAAACAATCGAAAGTTTCTTTGATGCTTGAAAGTGGGGAACAGCTTGTAATTGAGAAAATTTCAGTAATAATCATAATTTCAATTTGACAATTTCAAAATGGTAATTTACAATTTAGGCGTTAAAGGATGAGAGGAAAATAAAAAAAGGATTTAATTATGAAATGGAATGAGAAGGTTAGAATGTTAATGCAAGAACAAAATATTAATCAAAAGCAATTATCTGAAAAAAGTGGAATTACTGAACCATCTGTGTGTCGTTATTTAAAAGGTGAACGTAATCCTAGAATAGATATTATTATTAATTTTGCGAAGGCTTTCAATGTTTCAATTGAGTATTTATTGGATGAAAGTTTGGATGTTTATTCGCCTACAAATGAAATAAAAACAGCTATTGCTAGGCATGGTAATGAACTTTCGAAGGAAGAACAGGAGGAATTGGTGAAATTGATAAAAGGGGAAAAAATTGATGTATAGAAGAGCAGAAGAATACAATCGAATGTGCCGTTTGGTAATTGAAATCATTGTTGATTACGATATAAAAGAATATCCATTAGATATGAATCAGTTATGTCGTAAAATGGGATTTAATCTTACTCCTTATTCAGCTTTTGAAGATAAAAAAGATCTACTTTTAAGAAAATCATTGGATGGTTTTAGCAATTATGATGATCCAAAGATAAAACCAACTATTTTCTTTAATGATATGTATGGCGATATACCACCAACAAGAATTAGCCACACTAAAGGTCATGAAGTAAAACATATTCTTGAAAGGGATAAAGATGATTCGGAAGATGATTTATGTGATTATTTTTCTAAATATTTAAGAGCTCCAACACCCTATATCATATTTCTAGGTATTACAGAAGTTACTGATATTATATCTAAGTTTCAAATAAGCTATGAACAAGCAATTTATGTTAAGAAAAATGTTATGAATCGCATAAATAAATATGGAGAAAAGTATTTTGAATATGAATTGCCATTATTAAAACAATTGCTAGGTGATGATTATGATGAAAATAAAATCAAAGTTATAAAAGAAGGAGGTGGTGCTAATGAGAAAAATAAAAACATCAGTATGTAACTGATGTTCTGTCTAGATATGATAATCTAGTGTTCGCAAACTAATATTATCATATCTCTTCAGATTAAGTAAAGCTATCTTTTAAACTTCTTATTTCAAGAAAGGAAGTGATGAAAATGAAAAGAAGAGAAAAAGTAATATTAGAAAATGATAGAATCGAGTATAGAGAAATTGATTTAAAGAAAAGGATGAATTTATATTATCTTAACTTAACAAATAAAACAAAATTGATTGGCAAGTATAATCTACCTGCACTACAATGTAAAACTAATGTTTTACCGGATTATCTTGCACTATACACCCAGCCAAATGATTATCATAAAACAGAGAATACAGGTGTTTGTTTCTTTCTGTATGATGATACTTTTGATCAACTTAATGGGTTATATAATGCAATTTATTATAATGATCAGAAAAGATTACAATATTTTAAAAATAGATTTAAAGGAGTTAAATTTTTTATCTCACCTGACTATTCTTTGTTTGGAGATGTAGATGAGATAGAAAATAAATATCGTATAAAAAAAGCTAGAATTGTATCACTTTGGTTAACGGAAGAGATGCATGCTATCGTTATTCCGTTAATAACATATCCAACTTATGAAAGTTTGGATTTTGTACTTGATGGATTGGAAGAATGCGAAGTTGTTGCGTTTAGTACTAAAGGCTATATTACTAATAATAAAGAATATAACTATTTAAAAGATGCAATTGAGTATACAGTGAATCATTTGAATTTAAAGTCGATAGTTGTATATGACTGTTGTGGAACTAATTATAAAGTTTATGATTTATTTGAAAGTGCAATAAGGAAAAATATAAAAATCATTATTCCTAATAATTCTTTAAAAATACAGAATTCAAAAAGGAAGGAGTCTTCTTCTGATGCACGGTGAAAATAGTGGATTAACTAATGGCTTTGGAAATAACAGTCAATTATCATTAGAACAAGAAAAGTATACTTCTGAAGAAATAGATATCGAAAAGGAAGTAGAAGAGCAGTATAAAGATTATATTGAAATAATTCTTCCTCAAAGCTCACCAATTCCAATTCCTACAAATTCATTGATAAAAGATGAACAAAAGAATGGGTATCATCAAGTTAAATATGAATGGGCTAAGGACGAATATAAATATACTGCAAGATGGCACACACGTACACCAAATGCTCCTATTAATCAAGAAGATACTTGGGTAATAGAAAGAAAAATTAGTGGAATAGGAAGCGGTCAAAATGCTAGAAAGAAAATTGTTGAGATATTAATCCATACTAATAATAAAGAAGGACATAAATGGATTGATAAGAAAATATGGCAAAAAGCAATTGCTGCTAGGAAGCAGGGTAACATTACAACTGAACAGGAGATATTATTATATGACGGACATTGGAAAACTAAAAAATAATTATAAATTTTATGAAGGATTTGAAGGAGAGACAGAGATTATATTATCTATATTAGATCATAGAGAATTTAATTTGCATATTTGGGAAGGATACATTGATGAGATATTCTCAAATGCTTTGTTAAATCAACAGAAGTGGATTGGATTTACAAGAGATTATCAAGAAGATGAGGGAGCATTTGGAGATATGGAAGAACATAATATTGATACAAAAGAATATCTTGAAGATATTAAGTCATATTATAAATTTCCATTATCTAAAGAATGCTTTGAAATTTGTAATTTAATATGTGAATTTCTTGAATTTGTGTTAGACAATAATTACATAGCGACTTTATATGTTTCGTAACCGTAACTATCTTATATATAAATGTCGAAAAAACATCAAAGAATTTATTATAGGCTTTGATGTTTTTTCGTTGACTGCAATATTAACAATGTTTTTATTTTACGAATACTTCTTTTTGTAGACGATCAAATGCTTCTTTGACTCTTGAAAGAGGTAGAGCTAAGTTCATACGGATAGAATATTCTCCATGGAATGGTCTACCATCTTGCCAATAGACGCCAACTTCCCAACCTTTATGTAGAAGTGTATCCATATCGATATCATGTTTCTTACAATATCCTTCACAATCTAAGAACAAC
>CAVCCE010000173.1:0-4017 GCA_963600555.1 Duodenibacillus sp. | reverse complement strand
GAATAATAGACTATTCTTTTAAAATGAGTGGATTATATTATAAGTACAAAGAGGAGAACATGAAGTTCAAATTGGAGGTGTAAAATCTATACTGAGCAAAATAGAAAGACCAATAGGCAAGGCTAGAAAACCGGATCGTTATAAGAATAATCAAATAATGAGAAGGAATAAATATCGAGATCAACAGAAAAAGATTTATCATTATTATTAATTACCGGAGTGTGTAATCGATAAATGAATGATAGAAATCGGATGACTGGAAATGACAAGTAGGTATCTATCAGAATCATATAGTGCACAATGGTTCGTGAGATTGGTCAAGTATTAGTAAGCGGAAAGTATAGATTACATAAGGAATCCTGATAAGGGATTCCTTTTTGTTATGGTTGAAAACACAAGTCTTAACAATTAAAATAATATAGATGGAGCAAAGTATATGAATAAATTACCTGAGAAGTTAACAATGTTACGTAAATATCGTAATCTCTCACAAGGTGATCTTGCACAGAGATTACATGTTCCTGTAACTGAATATATGCAGTGGGAAAATGGAAATACGATTTGTTCAATTGAAATGTTAAAGAACATGTCGGATATTTTTGGCGTTTCTTTAGATGACTTAATTGATAACACAAAAACAATCGTTATTCCTGAACCAAGAATTGAACAAAGTGTAAATATTCCATTCCATGGTGGACAAGATATTAATGCTACACAGGTTTATGGAGATGGATTAGAAGATACAATGCAGGCAACACAACAATTTTCTTCTTTTCAAGATGAAAGAAATGATGTTGATGATGCAGGGAAAACGAGGGTAATGGATACTACATCTATCAATACTTCTAAACAGACATCTGAAGATGATGAAGAAGAGGAAGAAGTTAAACCAAAGCCTAAAAAGAAGAAAAAACCTACAAATGATAAGAAAAAGAAACGGACGATCATGATCATTAGTGCTGTTGCGTTAGTTGTGATCTTGATTGCGGTGGGTATCTTATTATTAACAAATGTAAGTTCTAAATTAAGTGTTGGAAGTGAGAATCGTATTGCGGTAGGTGATACATATTCTTTATATGTTAAGAATGATGGAACTGTAGAAAAATATGGAAGCTTTAATTCATCTACATCATTCACAAATGCAGTACAAGTATCTGCGTTTGATGATCACGCAGTAGCTTTGTTAAGTAATGGCACGGTCGTTTCTTCTGATGGAAATAGTGATGTTAGTAGTTGGAAAGATATTCAATATATTGCTGCTGGTAAAGATCATACAGTTGGTGTTACATCTGAAGGTAAGGTCGAATGTGCTGGTAATGATAATGCATGTAAGGTATCTGAGTGGAGTAATATTTCTTCCGTATATGCAGGAGATGGATTTACAATTGGTCTAACAAATGATGGTGCTGTTAAAGCATCTGGTAATAATACAGAAGCAGTCGCAAACCAATCTAATGTAAGACATATCAGTGTATCTGATAATATGATCGTAGTTACTAAGAAAGATGGTAAAGTTACTGTTTATCCAATTGGTTCTAGTGATACTAATACAACTGGTTCTTGGACGGATATCCAATCAACTGCTGCTGGTAATAACCTAGTTGTTGGATTAAAGAAAGATGGTACAGTTAATATTTCTTATTCTGATGAAGAGGTAGTGAATAAAGTTACTGCTTGGAAGAATATCAAGTATATTGCCGCAAATGGTTCAACAGTTGTCGGTATTGACTCTTCTGGTAAGATGCATGGTGCTGGTGATAATAGCTATAATCAGTATGTAGATACAACGGAAGATAAAGAAGAAACAACAGATCAATTAGATGAAGTTAAGAACATTCAAGTTAGTGCCACTACAGCGAATGTTGTCATTAAGTGGGATGTAGTTGATAATGCTTCTTATTATGAAGTAACAGTGAATACAACACCTGAAACTTCAACAAAGACATCCTCTAACTCAACAAGTATTCCATCATCTTCGCTAGTTGATGGTACAGACTATACAGTAACAGTTACAGCTAAATCAGATGATGAAAATGTAAAAGAATCTTCAGCATCATATACATTTACATATACAGCTAAGACTGTTCAATTAAGTACACCAAGTGGTATAACAGCTACAACAACTGATGCTGGATGGTTGATTGATTGGACCGCAGTTGAACATGCGACTTCTTATAAAGTATCAATTGATGGTGGACAAGAGTTTGAGGTAGATACAAATTCTTATACAGATACTGGTATGGAGACAGAAGGAAATCACACAGTTTCTATCAAGGCTTGTTCAACAGATACAACATACACAGAAAGTGAAGCTGGTACAGCGAACTTACAATATACAACACAGTCTGTTAGAGTGAATCTTGTGTATTTAGATTCTTATAACACTTGGAAAGGTGATACGACTGTTATGGCTAAGGTGGGTTTGAACTACACTTGGAAAGATTTGGATGCATTAGCAGGTAATTATGCTGCTAGTCAAGGTTGGACACTCAATGAAGGTAGTGCTCATATCTATTCTTCTACAAGTTCAATTAACATTACGATTGCTGATTCTGATACACCTGTTGAAGGACAATAAGAGGGGCTAATATGGAAAAAGTTTGGTATTACATGAAAAAAGATAAATCTAAATATGGTCCTTATAATGATAAAGAGTTGTATGCATTGATCCATCAAGGAATCATTGATTCAGATGAATACATTTGGATGCCTGAAATGAAGGGATGGTTAAAGATTGAAAATTCAATCTATTCTGAATATCTTCCAAATGAACAAGAAGAAGCGTTTGATGATTTATTCTGAGCGGTAGAGAAATCTATCGCTTTTTTGTGTTATACTATCAGCGTTGAAACTGATGATAGGAAATAGTAAAGATTATTGAAACATCATAGAGAAAGCATGCTTGGTGAAAATGCTTATGTGAATGAATCTTGAATGCATCCTGGAGGGCTTTATCGATAATGTAGATAAAGACGTTAACTGCGTTAAAGTAAACGAGAAGTAAGAAAAGTGGAACCACGTTGATAACGTCTTTTTATAAGACGTTTTTATTTTATGGGAGGAATGTTATGATCAAGCTATATAACAGTAAAACATTGAATGTAGAAGAATTTAAACCAATTAAAGAAGGACATGTAGATATGTATGTATGTGGACCTACAGTCTATAACTATGCACATATTGGTAATGCTAGACCTATGGTCGTATTCGATGTATTAAAGAGATTATTTGAAGCAGAAGGATATACAGTTACATACGTATCTAATTTTACTGATGTTGATGATAAGATCATTAATAAGGCAATTGAAGAAAATACAACAGAAGCTGTAATTGCACAGAGATATATTGATGCATATCAAGATGTACGTAAGATGTTAAATACAGAAGTTCCAGATATAACACCTAGAGTTACAGAGACAATGGATGGAATCATTTCCTTTATTAAAGAATTAGTTGATAATGGAAGTGCGTATGTATCTGAGAATGGGGATGTGTATTTTTCTGTAGATGCAGATGAAAAGTATGGTGAGATATCTCATCAAAAATTAGACCAATTAGAAGCTGGTGCGAGAATTGAAGTAAATGATGGGAAGAAAAACCCATATGATTTTGCACTATGGAAGATGACAGATAAAGGAATTCAATGGGATTCACCATGGGGAAAAGGAAGACCTGGTTGGCACACAGAATGTGTTGTCATGATCAATCAAAATCTAGGTGAATATATTGATATCCATGGTGGAGGAATGGATCTTAAGTTCCCTCATCATGAAAATGAAGTAGCACAACAAGAATGCACACATCATAATTCACTTGCAAATTTTTGGGTTCATAATGCAATGATCAACATTGATGGACAAAAGATGAGTAAATCATTAGGTAATACATTGTGGGCAAAAGATATTGTGGAAAAGTTGGGAACAAATCTAACAAGATGGTTAATGAGTTCAGTACATTACAGAAAAGAATTAAACTTCTCAGAAGAAACTGTTGAAACTGCACGTAAAGAGTTAGATA
>CAVCCE010000172.1:0-4020 GCA_963600555.1 Duodenibacillus sp. | reverse complement strand
GTGACGGATGGTCCTATGATATCGGTTACGGTGGATTAGATCACGTTATGGCTAACAACTTGAACGTAAACGTTCTTGTACTTGATACAGAAACTTATTCTAATACAGGTGGTCAGGCTTCTAAGTCTACTAACTACTCTGCTATTGCTAAGTTCGCTGCAGGTGGTAAGCCAACAGCTAAGAAGGATCTTGGTCAGATTTTCATGGAATATGGAACAGCTTATGTTGCTTCTGTATGTATGGGTGCAAACCAGATGCAGACAATCAAGGCATTCAAGGAAGCAGAAAGCTACAATGGTCCATCTATCGTCATTGCATACTGCCCATGTGCTGAACACGGTATCAAGGGTGGCTTGATCAATGCTCCTAAGAGACAGAAGGATGCTGTTGCTTGTGGTTACACAACTCTATATAGATATGACCCAAGACTTGAAAAGCCATTACAGTTGGATTCTACAAAGACTCCAGATTGGTCTAAGTTTGAAGACTTCTTATTAGCTGAAGCTCGTTACTTCAACCTACCAAGATTGAAGGGACAAGAAGCAGCTCATGAAATGTTCGAAAAGACAAAGAAGGATGCTCAGACACGTCTCAACAAGTTGATCACAAAGATCAAGATGCAGGACGAACAATAATCCTAACTCTTAAGATTAGAGAAAGAAGACAGATACTCATATGAGTATCTGTTTTTTTGTTAGATGATGAATTATAATAGTTAAGGTTAAATTATGAAAATACTATTATATTTTGAAGGTGAAAATGTAATTTCTAAATCAGGTATTGGAAGAGCTTTTAAGCATCAAAAAAGAGCTCTAGAATCCGCTGGCATTGAGTATACGACAGATCCTTGGTGTCCTGATTATGATATCCTACATATCAACACATATTATATGAATTCAGATGCTATCGTTAAGAATGCTAGAGAACATGGTAAGAAAGTAATTTACCATGCGCATTCTACAGAAGAAGATTTCAGAAATAGTTTTACATTATCAAATACAATTTCTCCTGCTGTTAAGAAATGGTTAATGCATTTATATACGCAAGCAGATGCTTTGATCACTCCTACACCATATTCTAAGAAAATCTTAGAAGGATATGGAATTGATTTGCCTATTTTTGATGTTAGTAATGGAATTGATTTGAATAGATATGAAAGAGATATTGAAAAGATCAATGCTTTTCGTAAATATTTTTCTTTGAAACCAGAGGATAAAGTTGTAATTGGTGTGGGACTATTATTTCAAAGAAAAGGATTACCAGACTTTGTAGAAGTAGCGAAAAGATTACCTGATTATAAATTTATTTGGTTTGGTGATACAAATCGTTTGATCATCCCTAAAGAGATGGGTGATCTTGTTGATCAAAATGAAATTCCAAATTTGATTTTTCCGGGTTACGTAAAAGGTGGAATCATTGAAGGTGCTTATAGTGATGCTGATTGTTTCTTTTTCCCTAGTTATGAAGAGACGGAAGGTATCGTTGTTTTGGAAGCACTAGCTGGTAAATGTCCTACTGTCGTTAGAGATATTGGGGCTTTTTCACCATGGCTTGTAGATAAAGAAAATTGTTATAAAGGAACAAACAATGATGAATTTGTAGATATCATTCGTGGCGTGGTTGAAGGAAAATTGCCTGATTTGAGAGAAGCCGGATATCAGACAGCATGTGAAAGATCGATTGAATCTGTTGGACAACAATTGAAAAAAGTTTATGAATTTGTTCTAAATCGATAGTTCTTAAGTCTTACTACTTCTATTGTTTGATGACTTTAATGAAGGTATAATATAGTCATGTGGAATAAAATAAAGAAGCTATTTAGTAGCACTCTTTTTAATATATTTTTAATTATTGGATTAGCAGCAATTGTCCTAGGATTTACTTTAAAAGCAGATGGTGAAAATGTTATTGAAACGTTGAAATCTGTTAGTATTCCTGGATTGATACTAGTCATTTTGTTGATGGTATTTGAAAGATTTTTATTAGGTGTTGGTTTAGCGGAAGAATGTAAATTGACCCATCCAAAATATACTTATAAGCAGGGTTTTATTAATGCGTATGTTGCAGGTCTTTTTAATAATATCACTCCTGGTGCTTCTGGAGGACAAGTGGCGCAAGGTTATATATTCCGTAAACAGGGTATTCCTATCAGTAATTCAATTGGTGTACTTTGGCTTGATTTTATTGTTTATCAATCAACAATGTGTTTGTTGGTATTGTTTTTGATTATTGTAAAGTTTCCTTATTTCTATTCTAATTATTCTCAATTTTTCTTGATTGTATTAGCAGGGTTTGCTGTTGGAGCAGCTATTATTGTTTTCTTGTGGGTACTAGCAGTTTCTCCTAAGTTTTATCATTGGTTAACGACATCTGGAATTGAAATAGGATATAAATTACATATCGTTAAAGATAAACAATTAACATTAGCGAAATTAAATGCACAATTAGAACAATTCTCAAAAGAAATATATGTTTTAAAGACACATAAAAAATTAATTGTATTTCTAGCAGTAGATGATTTGATTCGTTTATTGATATATTACAGTATTCCATTTTTATGCGCTTTGGTATTAAAGATTCCAGTTAGTGCAGATATGTATTTCAATATGGTTGCGTTATCTTCATTTGTAGCTATGGTCAATGCTTTCTTGCCAATGCCTGGCTCTTCTGGTGGTACAGAAGCTACATTTGTATTGATGTTTTCAACATTATTTACAACAACACAATCAGCATCTATTATGCTTTTATGGAGATTAGTAACTTTCTATCAAGTATTGATTATTGGTAGTATTGTATTTTTGTATGCGAAGACTAGAAAAGATGTACCAGAATCAAAAGGTCTACCAGCATCTTTTACAAAAGAAGCAATTGACAAATATCAGAAAGAAGGTGATGAATAGTGCGTATCGCATTATTTACTGATACATATCCTCCTCAGATCAATGGTGTTGCGGCATCCACGTATATCTTAAGGAATGAATTAGAAAAACATGGACACGAAGTATATGTTGTTACTACATATAAAGGCAGTGGTAAACATAAATGGGATGATGATCATAAAATATTAAGATTAGCTGGTGTACAGTTAAAGTTCTTATATGGTTATGTTATGACATCTCCTTTTCATGTTTCTGCATTAGAAGAAGTTCGTAAATTGAACTTAGATGTAATTCATGCACAAACAGAGTTTGGCGTTGGAATCTTTGCGAGAATTTGTGCTAAACAATTAAAAATTCCGCTTGTTTCAACATATCACACAACATATGAAGACTACACGCATTATGTAAATTTCATCAATAGTAGAAAAGTTGACGAAATCGCTAAAATTGGTGTTGCGAAATTAAGTCGTTTATATGGAGATTCTTCTATTGAAGTAATTGCTCCAAGTATTAAAACAAAACAGATGTTAGAAGGATATCATGTTAGAAGAGAAATCAATGTGATTCCTACAGGTCTAGAATTAGATAAATTTGATAAGAAACTAACAGATAATGGTTTAAGAAATGAAATTCGTAAACAATATGGTTTTACGGAAAATGATAAGTTGATCATCTATGTAGGACGTTTAGCTGAAGAAAAAGCTCTTGATTTAGTTGTTAGAGGATTTTCTGAAGCATTAAAACAAGGAATACAGGTGAAATTATTGATTGTTGGTGATGGACCTGATTTTGATCGTTTAAATCAATTAGCTGAGGAGTTAAAAGTCACAGAATCTGTTAAGTTTGCTGGGGCGAAACCTAGAGATGAGATTCCTGCACTTTATCATTCTGCAGACGCGTTTATTTCTGCTTCTTTATCAGAAACACAAGGTATGACATTTATTGAAGCATTAGCTTCTGGATTGCCACTGTTTGCGAGATATGATGATGTATTAAAAGAATTATTGATTCCTGAAAAGACAGGATGGTTTTTTAATGATGAGAAAGATCTTCCTAAATATATCAATGAATTTTTATCTTTAAGTGATGATCAATATCAAGAAATATCCAATCAATGTATTGAACAGGTACAACCATACTC